>WFRO01000422.1 GCA_015486475.1 Bacteroidales bacterium | reverse complement strand
GCATTGAACTCACCGCTGTTATGCAGACTGGCCGGGTTGACTCCGGCAGGGATGCCGGGCGAGGGGGTCAGCGGCAGAGAGGACTCGTCATAGAGATCCCAGTATTTTTTCGGAGCATTGAAAGGCAGATGCGGCTTGAAAAAACCAACGGCGAGGAGGAATGGTCCGTCCCGTTTTGCCAGCTCGTTCAGTTTTTGCCGGGCCAGGCGGGCTGTCAGTCCGTCGGGATAACCCTCATCATCCACGTCGGCACATTCATAAGGCTTTACATGACCCAGAAGGGCATTGCGGTTGGTGCCGTCGGCATAGCCGAAAAAGGCATTCCAGCCTGTCCCCCATTTCCCGGCATCGAACAACATCTCGTCCCAGCTATGAGGCAGCTCCGGGAGAGCCCCTTCGGGCGATCCGTTATAGGGATAGAGAAGACCATCCGCATAATGGCTGATCTTGCCGATGCCCACCGTGTAATAACCGTGCCTGCGCAACCGCGCTATGAAGGTCTCCGGCACCGTCCCCTCCGGAGCCTCTGCGATCAGACGGCGGCAGGCGTCATTGGTGAGAGCTGCCCGGGCACGGGGCAGCAGACCTGTCAACAGACCGTAACGGGAGGCGCCACAGGTGGGCACCGTAACAAACTCATTGCGGAACAGGATCCCCTCTCCGGCCAGCCGGTCCATGTTCGGCGTCTTCAGGAGGGTGTCGCCGTAACACCGCAACTCCGGCCGCAGATCGTCCACGAACAGGAACAGTACATTGGGACTTTTTTTCTCCTGCCGGGACCGGTTACATGCCGGGAGCACGGCCAGGAAGAACAGCAACAGTAAAAGATGATCCTTTCGCATAAATAACCTTTTAGTGTCATGTCAACTTAAAAACAATGTATTACCCGGTCTGCCCCGCCTGAACCCCATATAAGTTTGGAGTGTGGAGTGTGGAGTACTTAGAGTTGAAAAAAGTTAAAAGTCAAAAGTGAGCTCAAGTTAAAAATTATTTGGCTACTCGCAGCCGAAATTAGTCCGGGTTGTACCCTCACGAAATTTACTCGCATACGCTCGTGAAATTAGTTCCGACTACGTCGGGATGAAATTAGGTAGAAATTAGCTCACTATGTTCGCGAAATTAAGTAGTTGATTTCTCCCCATCATTCCATTTTTCCAATATTCCATTATTCCATCCATCCTTCCTTCTGCCTTTCCTGCCTGCGGCAGGCAGGTGCCACTATACTTTAGCCTTTTGCCTTTATACTTTAGCCTTTATACATTGTTTCCACTATTCCATCATTCCATTATTCCAATTTCCTGGTGTGAGGGGTAAAAGGTTCTATAGTTGTGTCAAAATACAATTGACATGTCATTAGCTTTCTCAAAGATACAAATCCCCGGGAGGATAAGATCTTCCTTCATAAAAAAGTTTGCGTGTACGTACACGCAAACCTAAAATGTTGTATCTTTGTTATTCACAAACATTGGAGGAAAAGATCCATGAAAAAGAAAGTCAGTATCCGGGACATAGCGGAGCGGGCCAACGTATCCATCGGCACGGTGGACCGCGTGATCCACAACCGCGGCCGGGTTTCGGAGAAGACCCGGAAAAAAGTGTTGCACATCTGTGAGGAGATGAACTACGAGCCCAATGTGCTGGCCCAGCGGCTGGCAGCTGACAAAGCTTATATCATCGCCACTTTCACGCCCAAACCGCGGCGTGATAATTCTTACTGGAGGTCCCCGCTGGAAGGTATCAACAAAGCCACCGAGGAGATCGCCGGATACCGGGTGACCGTAAAACAGTTTTTTTTCGATATCAACGACGAAGAGTCGTTCCGTCATGAGTCACTCAACATGCTGGTCACCCAGCCCGACGGGGTGCTCATCGCTCCCATTTTCCATCGGGAAGCCAGAGACCTGGCGCGCAAGCTGGACCTCAACAACATCCCGTATGTCTTCATCGACTCCCGCATCGAAGGGACCAACTATCTCAGTTACTTTGCCCAGGATCCTTTCCGGAGCGGGTACCTGGCAGGACGTCTGATCTGGTTCCACCTGAAAAAACGTTCCGAGGTTATGGTGGTCAACTTCACGGCCGATCTGGAGAACCACCTGCACCTGAAACAGCGGGAGGAGGGCCTGCGGCAGTTCATGAAAGAACAAAACTACAAAGGGCACATCCGCAGCCTCAACATCAGTCCGCGGGATGAGCTGCTGCTCTCCCACAAACTGTATGAGAACATACATCACAAAACACACGGGCTTTTCACCACCTCTTCGGCGCACAAGGTGGCGCGCAGCATACGCAAGATCCGGAAAAAAGAGCTGATGTTCGTCGGTTACGACCTGACCCCCGACAATGTGAAATACCTCAACCAGGGGATCATCGACGTTCTGCTGTGCCAGAAGCCTGCCGCCCAGGGTTACGGAGCCCTGCGGGCTCTTTTCGATCATCTCGTTCGCAGGAAAGAGATCCGTAAAGAACACCCGATGCCCATCGAGATCGTGGTCAAAGAGAACTACGAGGACTATTCCGATATCTGATAAAGGATCTAATGCTAAACAGGAAAGAATATGAAAACACTTTCATTTGATGATTTGAAAAACAAAGTATGTGTGCTCACCGGTGGTGGCGGAGCCATCGGCTCGTCGCTGGCCCTTTTTCTGGGACGGGCGGGGCTGAAGATGGCCATCCTCGACCTCAACGGCGAGCGTGCCCGCGAGGTGGCTGAGGCCGTACATCAGGAAACCGGCCGGCCGGCCCTCGGTCTCACGACCAATGTGCTGGACAAAGGCTCGCTGGAGGAGACCCGCCAACGCATCCATGAGGAGCTGGGCAGGGTGGATTTTCTCATCAATGCCGCGGGAGGTAACTCCCCCAAAGGCACCACCGACGTGGAGATGCTGGAGAAGGTCACGGAAGAGGAGCTGCAACGCTCCATCTACGGCCTGGATATCGAGGGGTTCCGCTGGGTCTTCGACCTCAACATCTCCGGCACCCTGTTGCCCACGCTCACCTTCACACGCGACATGCTGGAGAAAGGAGGCGGCGCGGTGATCAACTTCTCCTCAATGAGTGCTTACCATCCCCTCACCCGCGTGGGAGCCTATTCGGCCGCCAAGGCCGCCGTCAGCAACCTCACCGAATGGCTGGCCGTGCACCTGGCAAAACAGAACATACGTGTCAACGCCGTGGCCCCCGGCTTTTTCGTCGGCGAGCAGAACCGGTTCCTGCTCTACGATGAAAAGACCGGCGAGCTGTCGGCCCGCGGCCAAAAGATCCTCGACAACACTCCCATGGGACGCTTCGGCG
>WFRO01000421.1 GCA_015486475.1 Bacteroidales bacterium | reverse complement strand
TGAGGCGCTCGATGGCCCCCATCCAGAGACCCAGGTCGGGGTTGACAGGGTTCTTGACGAAGATGGGGTTCTCCAGCCCTTTCAGGGCGTCGGCCAGATCCTGGATAAAAAAGGGATTGACCGTAGTGCGGGCGCCGATCCAGAATATATCAATGTCGTATTTCAGCGCCTCGAATACATGTGAGGGCTGTGCCACCTCGATAGCGATCTTCATACCCAGCTCTTTTTTCACCTTGCGCAGCCAGGGGAGGGCCTTCGAACCCATCCCTTCAAAGCTGCCGGGGCGGGTACGTGGTTTCCACACGCCGGCACGATACACCGTGATGCCCATCTCCTTGAGCTGTACGGCCGTCTCCATCACCTGCTGCTCCGACTCGGCACTGCAGGGACCGGCAATGATGTACGGCTGATGCCCACTCTCCCGTGTACAGTCCAGCTCTTCCAGTTCCAGTTGAATTTCCATGATCTCAGATTATTTTATGTTTTTTTCTATTCTTCTCAAAGCCTCTTCCAGGATCTTCTCCTCCTCGCAGAGGGAGATCCTTACATAATTTCTGCCGTTCTCCCCAAAGATACCGCCCGGAGTGATAAACACCCGCGCCTTCTGCAGGATCCCGTCTATAAAATCAAAAGCATCCTCCCCACCCGGGGTGGCAGCCCACACAAAAAGCCCCTGCGATCCATCCTCATAGGTGCATTCCAGCGTGTCGAGGATACTGTACACCTTCTCCCGGCGGTGCTCATAGATGCGGTTCTGCTCCTCCATCCAGGTCGGTTCCGTCTGCATCGCCTCGACGGCTGCCAGCTGCAGCGGCTTGAAGATACCCGACTCCACATTGCTGAGGACGGTGAATGCCGGCCGTACAAGCTCCTCCTTTCCCGCCAGCACCCCCATACGCCAGCCAGCCATGTTGTAACTCTTGCTCAGCGAGTTGAGCTCTACGGCCGTCTCCATGGCCCCCTCCACCGACAGGATACTCAGGGGCCGGTCGTTCAGGATGAAACTGTAGGGGTTGTCATGGCATATCAGGATATCATGCTCCCTGCCGAAGGTGACCAGCCGTTCCAGCAGCTCCGGCGTGGCCGGACGACCGCTGGGCATGTTGGGGTAGTTGACCCACATCATCTTCACCCCCGCCAGATCGCTCTGCTCCAGGGCATCGAAGTCGGGATACCAGCCGGTAGCCTCTGAAATATCATAATTCACAGGCACCGCCTCTACCATCTCCGTCACGGCGCGGTAGGCGGGATATCCCACGTCGGGCACCAGCACCCGGTCGCCGGGGTTGAGATAGGCCATGGAGAGGTAAAAGATCCCCTCCTTGGAACCCACCAGCGGCACCACGTCCGTACCGGCGTCGAGGGACACTCCGTAATGCTTCCCATACCATTGCGCATAAGCCTCACGCAACGCCGGCAGTCCTTTGTACGACTGGTAGCCATGCACGTCGGGCTCCGCGGCGATCCCCATGAGACGGCGCACCACCCGCTGCGGCGGAAGCAGATCGGGGTTGCCGATGCCCAGGTTGATCACCGGCGTGCCCGTGGCCGACATGCGGCGTATCTCCTCCAGCTTGCGGGAGAAATAGTACTCGCTCGTCCTCTGTAAACGTCTGGCGGTCTCCATGGTCAGATGATCTTTTTGCCTACGGGATAGATGCCCAGCTCACCCAATTCGCCCGTGAAAGGGCGGATGGCATGATAGGCCTGCTGGTACAGCTCATAATCGTCGAAGACGATGTCCAGGTAAAAAGCATACTCCCACTCTTTTCCGATCACCGGCAGCGACTGTATCTTCGTGAGGTTCATCTCATAAAAAGAGAGGATGGAAAGGATCTTCGACAGGCTGCCGATCTTGTGGGAGAGGGTGAAGTAGATGGAAGACTTGTTGAGAGCCCCTTCCTCCAAGGTGTGGTTGCCGTTCTCGCTCACCACCAGGAAACGGGTGTAGTTGGTGGGGTTGGTCTCGATGCCGGCTGCGAGGATCTCCAGATCGTATTTCCGCGCGGCCAGCTCACTGGCTATGGCGCCTATGCCTTGCAACCCCTTCTCCCGGATCTCTTTGGCCGAGAGGGCCGTATCCACGCTCTCGATGAGCCGTATGTTGGGGTACCTGTCAAAATACTCCTGGCTCTGCAGGATCGCCATGGGATGTGAGTATACCTCATGCAGCTCTTCGATCTTCTGCCCCGGCAGGGCTACCAGGTTGTGGCGGATGCGGAGAAAGATCTCACCCACGATCTTGCGGTTCGACTCGCGCAACAGATTGTAGTTGGGCAGGATGCTCCCGGCAATGGAGTTCTCGATGGCCAGGATGCCATAATCGGCCTTGCGCTCGCGCAACGAGCGGAACAGGTCGTCAAAGGTGTTGCGCGGCACGATCTCCACCTCTTCCGGCTCAAAATAGTAAATGGCTGCCATCTCATGGAAAGCCCCGAAGCCTCCCTGGATCGCGATCCTCTTTTTTCTTTTCTCTGTCATCTCTTGTAATATGTTAAAAAAAAATCCCGGTTGCTGACCGGGATCCATTTCATCAGGCAATACAAAAACCCCGTCAGACCGTGGATCCGCGGTAAAAATAAAAATATGCAAAAGCAAAAGTCATGGTCGTTCTCATTTCTCCGGCAAACATATTCAAAAATATGGAAGCAAACAAAATATCCGGGGAAAAATTTATCAGATCGTTAAAATTCATTCGTTTTGGGTGGATAAATATGCGGGGGGGGAAGTGTGGAGGGTGGAGTTGAAGAAGTTAAAAGTTAAAAGTGAGCTAAAGTTAAAAGTTGAATTTTCTTTGCGGGACTCTGTGTATCCTTTGCGGGGTGTTGCGTAACAGCTCTTTTATGTTGCCTTCAAACTGTTACGCAAAGTTACGCCATGGGTGCGCCAAGGCTCGCAAAGGAAAGTCCTTGATGGCATTTCACCCAGCACCTAGCAACCAGCACCCAGTGTTAAATCAACCTTAAAATAACGCATTACATAGCCGACCCGCCCCCCTGACCCCCTGAAGGGGGAACCCATACCCACGCCGGCTATTGATTTGTGGGCGGACTTCCCCTTAGGGGACCGAGGGGGCGCGATGGATAAAAGGTGTTGGATACGTCATATTTTTTTTCATTTAATGATTTCATTTTGGCTTCGCCTCATAAAATCATAGTCTCATTAACTTTTCAACTCTTCAACTCATCAACTTATCAACTTTTTCCATTAATTTTGCACGAATTTTCAGGAGATGACAAAAAAAGAACGATATGAGGGAGTGATCGCCTGGTTCCGGGAGCACCGGCCCGTGGCGGAGACGGAGTTGCATTACCGCGATCCCTTCCAGCTGCTGGTGGCGGTGATCCTCTCGGCCCAGTGCACCGACAAGCGGGTCAACCTGCTGACGCCGGCCCTGCTGGCCGCCTACCCCACGCCGGAGAAGATGGCCGCAGCCACCACCGAAGAGATCCTGGAATACATCAAAAGCTGTTCCTATCCCAACAGCAAGGCGGGATATCTGAAAGGGATGTCGGAGATGCTGGTCCGCGACTTCGGCGGCCGTGTGCCGGACAACATCCGCGATCTGCAGAAGCTGCCGGGGGTGGGCCGCAAGACGGCCAATGTCATCGCCGCGGTGATCTTCAACCAGCCGGCCATGGCCGTGGACACCCATGTCTTCCGTGTGGCCCGGCGTATCGGTCTTACCCACAACGCCAGGACCCCGCTGGAGACCGAACGGCAACTGGTACAGCATATCCCGGAAGAGCTGATCCCCCTGGCCCATCACTGGCTGATCCTGCACGGACGCTATGTCTGTGTGGCCCGCAAGCCCAAATGCGAAACATGCGGACTGAAAGCATTTTGTAAATAT
>WFRO01000420.1 GCA_015486475.1 Bacteroidales bacterium | reverse complement strand
TTATTATAGGTGACGTTAAATCCGATATCCCATTTCATATCTTTCTTTGAGATCGCTGTCCCGTTGATCCCGAATTCGATACCTTTGTTATACAGGTCCCCCACATTCGTAAGTATCTGGTTGGTAAGGTTGGTGCCTGCCGGTACAGGGATAAAGTTCAGCAGGTCCGTGGTTTTTCTGTAATAGGCATCGAGACTGCCGGAGATCCTGTTGTTAAGGAATCCGTAGTCGAGACCAACGTTATAGGTAGTGGTCTGTTCCCATTTCAGGTTCTCGTCATAACCTTCCGGACGGAGGGTGGTGATAAAGGTGTTGCCAAACTGATACTGGGCATTGTCCAGACTGTATGTGTAACGTGGCAGGTAGGGATAATCTCCTCCGATGTCCTGCTGTCCCGTGATCCCGTAACCCAGGCGCAGCTTGAGGGTGTTAAGCACATCCCCTTTGATGAAGTTCTCTTTGGCGATATCCCAGGCCAGTGCGACAGAGGGGAACAAACCCCACCTGTTTTCAGGAGCAAAACGGGAAGAGCCGTCATCCCTCAGCGTAAAGGTGAGCATATAGCGGTCTTTAAAGATATAGTTCAACCGGCCGAAGAAGCTGATAAGGTAATTTTCCGTTGCATATCTGGAGTCGTTGAAGATCTTTGATCCGGCATAATTCGTTGAATAGTTCGTGCCTTTTCTCCAGTAATGCTGCCAGGAGTATCCTGCTGTGATATCCAGATGACTGGAGATGGACGAGAGATCCTTGACATAGTTGAAATAGAAGTCCAGCAGACTGTTCCGCTTATTCTGTGTGTAGTGAGTCTTCCTGCCGCCGCCGTTGATGGGGTCATAGGTCCAGGAAGCGTTTTCCGGGATTAAATTATTGCCGTCACTTTTCGAGACATCATACCCCAGGTTCAGCTTGGCGGTCAGGTCGCGGAGAAATGGCAGGCGGTAATTCAGCTGCAGGTTCCCAAGGCTTCTGGAAACCTTTGAATGGTTATCCTGCATGTTCAGCAGGGCCAGGGGGTTGGCAGGAGCTATGGTGATCGGATCTCCGTTGGGTTGTACCCAGGTGAAATAGCCTCCATAGGGACTGTTTGCATCATAAACAGGCTGTGTGGGGTCAAAGCTGACCGCCGATCCGATGGCCCCCCAGTCGGCGAACTGGTTGTTGATGATCATGCCTTTTACGTTCATGATGACCTTCAGGTCGCCATGAAAAAAGGAGGGGCTCAGGTTCAGGGCCCCTGTGGTGCGGTTCAGCCCTGAGGTTCTCAGGATCCCGTCCTGGTTGGTATAACCTAAAGAGAAACGGTAAGGGAGCTTTTTTATCCCTCCCGTAAAGCTCAGGTCGTGATCCTGGGTAAAAGCGGTTTTGAAAATGACATCCTGCCAGTCGGTGCTTTCCGTTCCCATTAAGTTGATGGCATTGGGGTTGTCAGCGTAGCGGTCCTGAATGATATTCCTGAACTGATCGGTGGAGAGTACGCTTATCTGCCCAGAGCGGGTGGCCCAGGAAACCTTTCCATTATAAGTCAGTGAGAAAGGCTGGCCTTCTTTTCCCTTTTTGGTGGTAATGATGATCACCCCATTGGAAGCCCTTGAACCGTAGATCGCTGTTGCGGAAGCATCTTTTAATACCGTGAAGGTTTCAATGTCCTCCGGATTGATCGTGTTCAGCGGGTTACGCATGCCGGCGACCCCTTCGTTGTCCACCGGTACGCCATCGATCACGATCAGCGGATCGTTACTGGCCGAAAGAGAGGATCCTCCGCGGATACGGATCATCGCTCCTGCCCCCGGCGCACCTCCTGCATTGGTGATCTGGACGCCGGCGATCTTCCCGGAGACGAGATCCTGCGGAGATGTAATGGCCCCGCGGTTGAAATCTTCAGAGGTCACGGCAGCCACCGATCCGGTAGCATCCTCCTTTTTGACGGTTCCGTATCCGATAGCGACCACCTCTTTCAGCGAGACCTCACTGAAGTGCAAGGCAACATTGATCACGGTCTGGTCCTGTACCACTACTTCTTTGGTAGTGTAGCCTACAAACATAAAAACAAGGGTATCACCCCTGTTCACGGAAAGTGAATAGTTTCCGTTGGGATCTGAGATCGTACCTGCGGCTTTCCCCTTAACGGCGATGTTCGCACCGGGAATGGGAGAGCCATCTGCAGCATCTGTAACTTTACCTTTTACAGTAACCTGCTGGGCAAATAACGTTCCTGACAAAAAAACAGCGCCAAGAAGTAATGCCAGTCTGCCTAAAACTCCTCTTTTCATATAAGTTTTGGTTTGGTTAACACTGGTTCAACATGAAATAATAAACTGTATCGCAACAAAATTATGAAATTAAAAATATGTATGTTCTTAATTATCAATAAAGTAACGCAATCGATACCGCAAACGTTTGCAATAAGGGTTTGCAGCATTTTTCAGGGATCTGTGTTTGAAAAAATTGGTAACTTTCGATGGTAAAAAAGAGGAGATGCAGATGGCCGTTACGATAAAAGATATTGCAAGAGAGCTGGGGATCTCGCCTTCGACCGTGTCAAGGGCCCTGAAGGATCATCCGGATATTAGTGTGGAGACCAAAAAGGCTGTAAAAGAACTGGCCCGGAAACTGAATTATCAGCCCGACCTGGTGGCACTGAGCCTGAAAAAGGGACAGAGCCGTACCATCGGTGTGATCGTCCCGGAGATCGTACATTACTTTTTTTCGACGGTGATCAGTGGTATTGAGGAGGTGGCGTCAGAGTCGGGATACCGCGTTATGATCTGCCAGTCGAATGAGAAATATGAACGGGAGATCGGAAGCGTTGAGGCCTTGCTCTACAGCCGTGTGGATGGAATACTCGTGTCATTGTCCAAAGAGACGAGGAATGTGGATCATTTGAAAGAAGTGATGAACAGGCATGTTCCCCTGGTGATGTTCGACAGGGTCTCTGAAGAACTGGAAACAGATCAGGTATGTGTGGATGACAGAGAAGCGGCCTACAATGCAGTGAAACACCTGATCCGGAACGGATATAAAAATATCGTTCATTATGCGGCGCCGCAACATCTGGGGATCGGGAAAAAAAGAAAAGAGGGGTACATTAAAGCACTGGAAGAATTTGATATACCGGTCAGGGAAGAGTTCATCATCAAATGTGATACCATCGAAGAGGCAGTGGAGCTGACGGAACAGACCATGAGACTGGATCCTGTACCGGATGCTTTTTTCTGTGTGAACGATATGACGGCTGCCGGGGTGATGAAAGTGCTGAAAAGATTGAATTACCGGATCCCGGAGGATGTGGCCATCGTCGGCTTTACCAATGGCGAGATATCCAATCTTCCCACTCCCGCCATTACCTCCATTGAGCAGCATGGTTTTGAGATCGGAAAAGAAGCCGCACATCTTCTTATCGAAAGGCTGCAACAACCTGACAGGGAGATCCCTCCCCGCAAAAAAGTGATCAAAACGACCCTGGTGGTCAAAGGATCTACAGTTAAAAACCTGACCTATTCGGACCAACAAAAAGCAGGATCATGAAAATAATCTCACTGAAAGACGTAGAAAAGAAAAAAGTGGACATGAAGGGTGCTGAAAAAGCATTCAAGCAGATGCCCTTGTCCTCGAAAGATGGTGTCCCGGTTTATTCTTACCGGGTTTTCACGGTGGAACCGGGAGGATTTACGCCCTACCACCAGCACCCTTATGAGCATATGAATTACATCATCTCCGGGGAAGGGGTGCTGGTGAATGAAAAAGGGGAGCAGCTCCCTGTAAAACATGGCGATTTTGCTCTTGTGTTGCCGGATGAGATGCACCAGTACAGGAACACTTCCCCCTCGGAGGACCTCATATTTATCTGCGGAGTCCCGAAAGAGTTTGAATGACGGGGGTACCCTGTTAATATGTTGATAAATTTCTTTCTCCGGAGGCACCCGTTTTTATATCTTTGATCGCAAGGATCAAACTGACATACCTTGCGACGACCCAGGATCAAAGAAGCTTCCCTCCGACGTACCAACCGCCAGACGATCATGCTGAACCACCGGGAAATGCAGGCGTTGAACCTTTATTGTGAACGCTACAGGATAAGCAAGTCGGAATTTATGCGGGAGGCTGTCATGAAGACCATTCTCGAAAGATTTGACCAGGATCACCCCTCGCTTTTCGAGGAGGGGCCTAATCTTTTCAGCGACAAACGGAGAAAATGAATCTCAGTCTTCACTGATCTGTCGTATCTGTTGCAGGATATCTTCCCACGTCTCATCGCTCATCCTTGTGCCGATCGTTTCGATCACTTTGCCTCCCATGAGAGAGCCTATCCTGCCGCACTGTTCCGGCAACATCCCGTTGATATACCCGTGGAGAAAACCGGCAGCATACAGGTCGCCTGCACCGGTGGTATCCACCGGATCTGCCTCAATGGCCCTGACCAGATAGGTCTCTTCTTCCATCCTTATCAGTGATCCGGAGGCTCCTGTCTTTACCACCGCGATCTTGCAATATTCTGCCAGCTCTTCCAGGGCCGGTTCAGGATCCTTTCCGGTAAAGGCACGGGCTTCTTCTTCATTGGCAAAAACAATGTCGACATATTGGGAAAGTATATCCCGGATGAAATCGCGGTTGTCTTCCACCACATTGAAACTGGCCATGTCATAGGATACTTCGGCACCGGCTGCTTTTGCCAGTTTTAAGGCTTTTTGGATGAGGGGATGGTCAATGATGAGATATCCCTCGATATGAAAAATACGTTGTCCGGAAAACATATCTTCCCGGATCTTGTCCGGGGAGATCTCTGTGGCAGCGCCCAGATAGGTGGCGAATGTACGTTCGGAATCAGGAGTGATAAACCCGATCGCATAGCCGGTGGGCTGGGTACCCGTAAGCAGAACAGGTGAGACATGCTCTTCAGCAATGCTGTCCCGGAACATGTTGCCCAGTTCGTCTTTCCCGACCGAGCCGATATAGGTGGCAGGATCGTTCAGGGCCGCTATCCCGCGGATGGTATTGGCAGCGGAACCTCCCGGGGTATAACTCTTCGGGAGGGATTTCACCAGGTTGAGGATCATGGATGATTTCTCCTGGTCCACCAGGGTCATGCTTCCTTTGGGGAGATCCAGGCGTTTTAGGATATCGTCGGAGTCTATCCTTACCAGGATGTCCATCAGGGCATTGCCCATGCCGACAACGGATGTGTTCGTGTCCATTTTCAATTTTTTGTTATTTTCAGGCAAAGATATTGTTTAATTTAAGAAAACATCTTATTTTTGCCGGGCAAAAAATTCCTCAGTAGCTCAGTTGGTTAGAGCATCTGACTGTTAATCAGAGGGTCGCTGGTTCGAGTCCAGCCTGAGGAGCCAAAAAGGAAAAACCCGTATTCATACGGGTTTTTTTATTCCCCTTCCTCACCCCATTCTGGCGCGTATTTTGGAAAGGGTTACTTCGGACAGGTCCCGGACGATCCAGTCGGCGCCGGCATTCATCAGTTCTGCTTCATTTTTCTCTCTGGCTACGCCAATGACCAGTCCAAAACCCCCTTTCTTCCCGGCCTGCACCCCTGAAACCGCATCTTCGATGACCACGGAATGTGCCGGTGAAGCATTCAGCATGCTGGCCGCATAGAGGAAAATGTCAGGTTCGGGCTTTCCTTTCAGTTGTTTTTCGGCCGAGATCAACCCGCCGATGCAGGCACCGAAAAAAGGGAGCAGGCCTGTCTTTTCCAGGACGGTCCTGCAATTCTTACTGGAAGATGCCACAGCCAGAGGGATCCCTTCGGTATGCAGGGAACGGATCAGAGCGGCAGAGGAGCTGTAGACCTTAACCCCTTCTTTTTCCACGATCGTGTTGAAAAGCAGGTTTTTCCTGTTCCCGAGTCCGCAAACCGTCTCTTTTTCCGGAGGGTCTGACGGGTCGCCGTAGGGGATCAGGATGTTCCTGGATCTTAAAAAAGAAGCGACTCCCTCGTAGCGGGGCTTTCCGTCAACGAACTGTCTGTAATCACCGGTCGAAAATTCACGCAGGTCTTCACCGGCTTTCTGTTGCCTTGACGAGAGAAAATCATCGAACATCTTTTTCCAGGCCTTCGCATGGACAGCAGCCGTGTCGGTGATCACTCCGTCGAGGTCAAAAATAATTCCTTCTGGTTGCATGTGGGCGTAGTTATAGTCAAAACGGGTATTATGATCTGTCGATGTCGAAGATACATTAAATCCAGGTACTTCCTCTTCCAGTTCCCAGGAAGCAGGAGGTCTTTGAGGTCCTTCCCTGCGATAAACGATGGCAAGGATAAACCCTGCCAGTGCACCCAGCAAGTGAGATTCCCAGGAGATCTCTTCCAGTAACGGGAAGACGCCCCAGATCATGCTTCCGTACCAAAAGGCCACCAGAAGAGATATGGCGATCAGGGGAACATATTTCCGGAGGATGCCACTGAAAAAAAGGAAGGAGGCCAGCCCGTATATGACCCCGCTGGCACCAATGTGATAGGCGGGTCGTGCAGCTATCCACACCCAGGCGCCTCCCATCAGCCAGACATACAGGATCACTTTATACCCCAGATCCCTGTAAAAATAAATGGTGCCGGCCATCAGAAAAAAAAGAGGCAGGGAGTTGTTCGCCAGGTGTTTGAGACTGCCATGGATAAAAGGAGCAAAGAGGATGCCTTTCAGGCCGCTCAACCGGCGCGGGAAGATACCCCATGAGGTAAGGTCAAGATGCAGGGTGGCAGATACAAAAAATACAAGCCACAGGATGACCAGGATGAAAAAGGGGAAGAGCAGGCTATAAATGGCTCTTTTTTTGCTGATGGGTAAGTCCCGGATATTTTTCATGGATCCTGGTCTATGGATTTCAGGCGGACAGAGTGATCACATAACCGCCATGTTTCCTGATGTTGATCACCTCGCCGGTGTCAAAGATCAGATATTGTCCTTTGATGCCTTCCAGGACACCCCGGATCGTATCCTGCTTGTCAAACGAGACCGACCGGATCTTTTCAGGGTAGGACAATACGGGATATTGA
>WFRO01000419.1 GCA_015486475.1 Bacteroidales bacterium | reverse complement strand
GGAATTCAAAACCTTACAGCCATGATCGAAACATTCGGGTATATCACAAAAGAGGAGACTCTCCAGACCTTAAGCTCCAATATTCTGGAAAACACTTTTGTTCTCGAAGCCGTCACCCCTTTCCCGGGATACCATGGAGAGAACATGCCCGGGCCGGGCAAACCGCATTACATTTTTCTGGTCACCCGGAAGGATTACGGTCTGGAGAAGATCATCCGGACCGCCAAAGAGATCAAGAAATTACTTTCCATCCCTTTCGGCGCAAGACCTGCTGAACTGCATATGTTCAACAGTACCTTTCCTGCCATACGGATCAATCACCTCAGCAGTTTCAGTGACATTCCCGAGCTGCAGAGATGGTTCAGCGATATGGGCATCTCCTTTATGAAAAAGAAGACTTTTAACGATGCGGGCCTGATCCGCGTCACCAAACATTTCCGTCTTGAAGAGGTTGAGGAGGGTATTTACCGGGATCTCGAGGATCCGCTGATGCATTACTTCGAGATCGACACCAGCCTGCCCTGGAAGATGTTCGAGGCCATTACCCTCCGCATCAAGAACAATGTGAGCAACAACAATTTTGATGCTGCCTCCGGCGTCCTCTTCATCCGGGATCTCATGGACATCGTCAGGATCTATGAACGTTCTCCCGGCGTGGAGAGGCTGCGTGCCCTCAGGGAAAAATACAGGGAAGAGATCGAAAAGCTGCAATAGACCTCACTGCGGCACCACCTCGCCGGCATCCACCACCCGGTAGAGTTTATCCGAGCGACGTACTTTGCTTTCGACGGGGATGGAGCATCTCTCTCCCTTCCGGGCTGTCTCCACCTTCCGGTCATCCACCCGCAGCTCTTGCACCGTGGTACGGATCACGCCGGTGGTCGGGCCGGTAATGATGATCTCGTCGCCCACGCTGAGGGTTCCTGCTTCGATCAGGAATTCCGCCACCTTCGGCTTCCCGAAATAGTTGGTTCCTTTGCCTGCATAGATCTTTTTCCGTGTGGCATGGGAGCCGTACCGGTCGCTCCACTCCCCCAGCTTCCTGCCCAGGTAATAACCGTCCCAAAACCCCCTGTTAAAGACCGTGGCCAGCCGTTCTTTCCAGGCATTGAAATGCTCCGGACCGTACGTTCCTTCTTCCAGGGCCTGCAGGGCTTCGTGGTACACGCTCACCACCGTATGCACATACTCGGGTGAGCGGGCTCTCCCCTCGATCTTCAGCACACGCACTCCCGCATCTGCGATGAGATCCAGAAAATCGACGGTGCACAGATCTTTGGGTGACATGATGTATTCATTGTCTATCTCCAGTTGGTAGCCGGTCTCTTTTTCGGTCACGACATAGGCTTTCCGGCAGGTCTGCAGGCAGGTGCCCCGGTTGGCCGAAGAGTTCTGCTCATGAAGGCTCAGGTAACATTTCCCGGAAATGGCCATGCACAATGCTCCGTGGGCGAACAGCTCAATGCGTACCGGCTCCCCGGAAGGACCGGTGATCCCTTCTTTCCGGATATTCCCGGCGATCTTCTTCACCTGCTTCAGGTTGAGCTCACGGGCCAGCACCACCACATCGGCATAACCGGCATAAAATTTCAGGGACTCGGTATTGGAGATGTTCAACTGTGTGGAAAGATGCACCTCCATGCCCTTCTGCCTGGCATACTGCAGGGCAGCCTGATCGCTGATGATCAGGGCATCCACGCCGGCGGCCGCAGCGGCATCCACGATCTTCCGCATGATGGGCAGTTCCCGGTCGTAAAGCACCGTATTGATCGTCAGGTAAGCCCGCAGACCCTCGCGGTGGGCGGTTTTGACCACTGCCGGCAGCCGGCTCAAAGAAAAATTGTGAGAGGAACGCGCCCGCATATTGAGCTGTTTCACACCGAAATAGACGGAATCAGCCCCGCCCCGGGCAGCGGCGAGCAGCGACTCGTGATCACCGGCAGGAGCCATCAGCTCCATATGTTCCCTTTTTACCCGCTCCATAGCTTTCTCCTTCGCCGGTCACGCCGTTCTTTTATGCAATACAATGCGGAAAACCGTCCCTTCGCCAGGCTCGGAATAGTTCACGAACAGACGGCCGTTGTGATACTCTTCAATGATCCTTTTGGAGAGGGAAAGTCCCAGGCCCCAGCTGCGGTCTTTCGTGGTATATCCCGGCTTAAAGATCTCTTTGAATCTGGACTTCGGGATACCGGAACCGGTGTCTTTGACATCCACATAAATAAATTGCGTATTGTCCGTGATATACACATGCACCTCTCCCTCTCCCTTCATGGCATCCACAGCGTTTTTACTGAGGTTCTCGATCACCCACTCGAACAACTCCTGATTGACCGGCACGATCAGCTCTTCATCCATACTGAAATCCAGGTGGAAACTGACCTTGTCGGAGGTACGTTTTTTCATATATTCGACCACATTAGCGATGACCTGCTTGATATCAGCCTCTTCGAGAGCCGGCCGTGAACCGATCTTGGAAAAACGCTCCGTGATCTTTTCCAGCCTTCTGACATCTTTTTCCAGCTCGCTGACCAGCTCCGGGTCGATCTTTTTGGTTTTCAGGATCTCCAGCCAGGCCAGCAGCGAAGAGGTTGGGGTTCCCAGTTGATGAGCGGTCTCTTTGGTGAGCCCCAGCCATACCTGGTTCTGCTCCGACCTGCGTGCTGAACTGAAAGCCAGGTAAGCCACCGTAATGAAAAGGATGATCACAAAAAGCTGCACGTAGGGGAAATATTTCAATTTGATCAACAGCGTGGAATCCTGGTAATAGATGATGTTTTTGGATCCGTCCCCCAGGTCTATTTCAATGGGTGGATGGTTTTGGGCCATCCTGTTCAGCTGCCTGACGAGGGATTTCCGGTCTTTGATCTTCTTTTCATCGATGTTGCGGCTCGCGATCACCGTACTGTCATCATTGATGAGAATGACCGGCAGGGTGGTGTTGTTCTCTATCACATCGAAGGCAAAGCTGTAATCCGTACCCATCTGTTCGAGATCGGTCACCTGATGAATGGCTCCGGCCCATAACTTTGCCTTCTTCTGTTCCTCAACACTCAGCTGTTTTACCAACCTGTTGGTATAATACAAAGAAGAAAAGCCTATCGCCACAGCCAGAAGAAACAGGACAAATTTCCAACGCATATAACTCCCTCCGGGTATTTTTTTCAAAATTGAGAAAATTTTCCGTAACCACCGTTAATTATCCTTCTTTTTCGGAACCGTGTCCGGTTCTTCTTCCCAGATCACCCTGAATGTCTTTCCGGACGAAGTGTCTTTTCCCTTCATCCCCGAAGTGTCTTTTTTCTTCTCCTCTTCCGGCCAGACCACCCTGAACGTCTTCTCTCCCTCTTCTCCCTGCAGGATCTGAAGGGTGTCCTTTTGCTGCTCTCCCCGGAAGAGGGATCTCAGTTCTTCCTTTTCCTTTTTGATCTCTTCCGAGATCTTTTTCTTCGTACGTTCCTTGTCATAGGAAACCTTGCTGTGTTCCGCATCCCCACGGTAGATAAGAAAAAGACTGGCATTCCGCTCGCCGGGCTCCACCACCAGGTCCAGCCCGTTGTCCTGGTTGGCGTTCCTGGCTTTCCGGGCCAGGTAGTCGGAAAGATATACCCGGATCCTGTATTCAAAGTGCTTGTCAAAATAATGCGTCCCGGCAATATCCAGATCGATCGCCGAAGAGTTCACTTTCATATTGGGGATGATTACCCGGCTGTCCCGGATAAAGATCTCGTTTTCCAGGCTGGTGAACCGGATGTTCTTCAGCTCTGACAGGCGAATGAATTTAGAAAGTGTATAGAGTGGTTCGAAGTTGATCAGTTCCCCCTCTTCCAGTTTCAGATAGCTGTCCGAGAGGATCGTTTCCGGCAATACTTTACCGGTACTGTCAAACTCCGCCTGAAAAGCGATATTGCCGGATATCCGGCCTTTCAGGTTCTCCGCACGTATGAAGTCCTGGTTAAAATCATGAAAGGAGCGGAAAAGCCGGTTCACATTGATATGCTCCATCTCGCCATACGTGGAGAGCTCCATGTCCCCTCCCTGCAGAAAGCGCAGGTTCATCTGCCCGCTAACATCTCCTTCCAGGGTATGGAAGGAAAGACCCTGCAGGTCCAGCACGGGATCACGATAAGCCAGTGTACCCTGCAGGCGGACCACTTTCAACTCCTGGTACCGGAGGGTATCCACGTTGAAACCTGCCAGGATCACGGGATTGTTCTTTTTTCCTCCGGCCTCCCCGGACTTATCTTCCCCCTCTCCGCCGGTAGAGCGGAAGAACCCGATAACCTTTTCAAGGTCCGCTGAAGAGGCCCGGAGATTTCCCCGGATCACGACCGGAGCACCCTTTTCAATCAGATCATCCAGATGATAGACCTGCCCGTCTATTTTCCACTGCGTTCCGGCACCGGAAATATGATCTCCAATGATCCGGATCCGGTGGCCGGGCAGGATCTTCAGCGTCGCCTGTGCTCCCTGCAAAGGTCCCGGCAACAGGACCGCAAAGTCATGCAACTCCATGGTCCCGGTTACTTCTATCCTCTTCCAGGCTCCTTTTTTTTGTTCTTTCAGCAGGCTGGCCGGGATCCGGATCTTTACATCAGGATCCCCTGTACCTTTCAGGAAGACCCGCTTACCGCCAAACAGGATATTGGCGTCTTTCAGGTCCGTTCTTCCCCTGATGGTAGCGATCACAGGCCTTCCCCGGCTGTTTCCCCATTCCACCTTCCCTGAGAAGGTACTGTGACCATATTCTATTTTTACCGGAGATGCCACGACATTTGTGATCACTTTCCCCTGGGATGAACGGACCACAGCTTTTCCTTTCCAGCTAACGATCCGGACCTCACCGGCACTTTTTTTAAAGCTGAAATGATGGTCTTTCCCCCCGATATCCAGGTCAGCTTTCCAGGTGAAGGGCGGCCCGCTCCTGAGACGAATGTGCCCTGAAACGGACACCTCCCCTCCCGGCCTGATCTCTTCTTTGCCGGACTTCTTCCCGGTCAGCAGGGGAAAGATCTCATTCATATCCATCCCCCCGGAAGAGATATCCATATCAGCCCGGAGCGTTTTCCCCCGGTGTACGGAGCCTTTGAAAGAGATCTCCGGGAAGCTTCCGACACTGATCTTCCCCTTTTCAATGTGCAGAGTATCGGTTCCATTGTGAAGAAGGAATGTGATCTCCGATGGTCCCGGGATCTTCGTTCCTTTTTTACCGTGCCTGCTCAGGAGAACCGGGTCCTGTAACACCGTGATCCTTGTTCCGCCCCTTCGTCCCGTCAGGAATTTTTCATTCCATTCCCCTTTGTTGATCTTTCCCCGCAGCACGAACCTCTCCTTTTTGTTCTCATACCGGTAGGAAACCTGTTTCAGTCTGAAAAGGCGAACATTCACCTTTTTCCCTTTGCGGTCTGTGCTCTTTTTCAGGATGCTCCAGTTGTTCTTCCCGTTCTTCCCTTCAGCCAGCCAGAGTCTGCCGTCACTCACCAATACGCGATCTACTTTTATGTTTTTCTTTATCAATACATTATATATGTTCACATCCAGTACTACTTCCTTTGCCGCAAGCAGGGTGTCCGGAGTCATTTTGGCCTTCCGGTATCCGGAAGAAGAGAGGATCGTCACATCATTGAATGTTGCAGAGATATAAGGGAAATGCCTCAGCATACTGATACTGATCTTCCGGACGTTCACTTTTGTGTCCAGGCGATCGTTCAGGTAATTCAGGATATACTTCTGAATATCATCCTTATATGCCGACACCAGGATGCTTCCTGTAATGGTCAGCAAAAGAAAAATACTCAATAAAGCCAAACCGGTCCTGAGTAGTTTTTTCATCAGCAGCTGTTATTATCCGAAAGAGGGAACAGGGTTATTGGGTTAACAGCAGGAAATCCAGGGGATCCGCAGCTGTCAGCTCCACCGGCTTCATCCCTTCCCGGAAAAGTCGGAGCGGTTTTTTCCCTATCAGGGACATTTTTTCTTCCTCCACGCGCAGCATGGTGCCCTCCCGGAGGCCGGCCACATACATGCCCGGATTTATTTTCAGGAACTCCCGGATCCTCATTTCACGGGTCTCCCCGGCATGTCCTTCCGGGTTAGCATCCAGGTAATGCGGGTTGATCTGGAAGGGGATCAGACCCAGCGCATTGAAATCCTGCGGCTGGATGATAGGCATGTCGTTGGTGGTCTTGATCGTGGGGCAGGCCAGGTTGCTCCCGGCACTCCAGCCGATGTACGGAACACCGGCCCGTACTCTTTCACGTATAAGCGGCATCAATCCTTTTTTCTGAAAAACGGTCAGCAGATGCCATGTATTGCCGCCTCCCACGACGATGGCTTCCGCTTCTCTGACAGCGGCTGCTTCGTC
>WFRO01000418.1 GCA_015486475.1 Bacteroidales bacterium | reverse complement strand
GGCATTGTCGCCGGAGCAGGTAAGCTGAATGTATCGGCCCATTTCCTTGTCGACCGTGACGGGACTATCTACCGTCTGATGCCCGAGACCCGGATGGCCCGGCATGTGATAGGCCTGAACTATTACAGTATCGGGGTGGAAAACGTAGGGGGCGCCGGCGGCGTGGACAACATGACGCCGGAGCAGATCGAAGCCAATGCCCGCCTGGTACGTTACCTGGTAAACAAATACCCTACGATACAGTATCTCATCGGACATTACGAATACACCCGTATGGAACATACCCCCCTGTGGCTGGAAAAGGACAGTACCTACAGAACTGTGAAAACCGATCCGAGCGAAGCCTTCATGCAGGCGGTGAGAGAAAGGGTCAGCGATCTGCATCTGCAGAAACCCTGAAGAAGCTCGATGCTTGAAGCTTGAAGCTCGAAGGGTGAATGATTAGAGAATAACACATGCTAGTGATAAGTCAGAAATATACTTCTGACTCTTAATGTAATATGACTACGTGCGCCGGGTTTCCCCTATAGGGGATTAAGGGGGCGGGGTGGCTACGTAAAATCATCCTTTTTAGGTTGCTGTATTGACCGAAGCAAAATGTACTTGTACAAGCCATCCCGACCATTACCGGATGATCAATCCGTGTTCAGGCCGGATGATGAATCCGAACTTCCAGGGCTTGTTCCCGTCCAGAGTATACTGGGGAAGGGTTCTTTTCCCCCAGCTGTTATTACCTCCGACGCCATGCAGCCTGTAATCGATGTTGACATCGATCAGATCGCGGTCCGGTAACTGGTAGTCGTGTGTGGCTTTCTCAAGGTCCTCTTCCGTATAGGGCCAGGCCCGGAAAGAGAGAGGCTGCAGGCCAACGATCTTTAATCCTTGCCAGGATTCAGGTTTCCTGAACTTGAACCAGCGCACATCACACCGGTTGGCATTGTCCTGGGGGGCGATGTAATGGGTGATAAAATCTTTTAACGACAGTTCATAGATCCCGTAAAAAGCTGCTGTCTTACGGTCCCAATAATTCTCCTGCGGACCTCTGCCATACCATATTATGTCGGAATATTCTTTGGGGATAGCCATCCTGAACCCGAATTTGGGGATCAGGGGGATCTTCCCCGACAAAGGCTCATAGTCGGCGAACACCTCTGTTTCCCCTTTGTCGTTGATGGTGTAGGTGAGGGTATAACGCACATCCCCGACCGGCAGGGTCATGTCAAAACGGATCCTGACCACATGTTCTTTGCGGGATCTGCTGATCTTTACCCCGGTGATGATCCGGTTGGCTGCCGCCGTTTTCCAGGCGCCGAGCCTGTGCGCATAACCGTTCCTTTTCTGGTTGTCGTTCATGGGTTTCCAGAAATAGGGCTCTAACGGCCTGATCAGATACTCCTGCCCGTAGATGCGGTAACTGATCAGGGCTGCGGATGTTTTATCGAAGACCATCGAGAACGCGGGACCGCGTACGTTGATCTTTCCTTCTTTTTCCTGAATGTTTGGCATTCCTTTTTCTCCTTTCAGCGAAACAGGAAATGCATAGGGACTGAGGATAAATTCTTCGCGGGCCACGGCCGTTCCTTTAACAGCCCAGGGGGTATCTTTTTTCAGACGGGCATATACCCGCAGGATATTTTCACCCGGGGCCGGATCTTCCGGCAGGGGAATGATGACCGTGGCACTCCGGTGTGGCAGAAGGGTCACCGGGGCAAAAGTGCCGGAGTCTGCCGGGTGGCCGTTGCGGTACAGGGACCAGGTGAAATCGTAAGGCTCCGAAGATGTGAAATCATACAGGTTGGTTACCCGCAGGGACACCTTGCCGTTTTGCTGAGCGGTTTTTTCAAAACGGAAGTATTGGTACACTTTCTGCATCTCGGTGTAGTGGGGATGAGGCACCCTGTCGGGGCCGGTGAGGCCGTTGATGCAAAAGGGTCCGTCGTTGGGGAAATCCCCGAAGTCTCCCCCGTAGGCCCAGAATTCTCCCTGCTTCAGTGTCAGTTGTTGCGGATCGGCCGGGTATGTCAGTGGGCTCCCGTCGGTCTTTTTGGCGATGCCCTGGTCCACCCAGTCCCAGATGGCGCCTCCCACAATGCCGGAGTCGGCATAGATCACATCCCAGAACTCTTTGAAGTTGCCCAGGGAGTTCCCCATAGCGTGGGCATATTCCCGCATGATCACAGGGCGGTCCGTGATCTTCTCCCCCATGGCTTTCAGACCTGCCGGGGTGGGATAAGAATAATCATACAGGTCGGAAACCCCTTTGTCCGAGTCGCTGAAGACCGGGCGGGAGGGATCCAGCTTGCGGACGGTGTCGGCCATCACCCTGAAATTGCGTCCTTTGCCACCTTCATTGCCCAGCGACCAGATGATCACACAGGGGTGGTTCTTGTCGCGTTGTACCACCGAGACGGCCCGGTCGACATGGGCCCGCGTCCAGGCCGGGTTATCGCCCAGGATCGTGTTGCGGATGCGGTAGCCGTGGGATTCCTGGTTGGTTTCGTCCATCACATACAGACCATATTCATCACACAGGGTGTACCAGTAGGGATCGTCCGGGTAGTGGCTGGTGCGGACAAAATTGATATTGCCCTGTTTCATCAGCACGATATCGCGCCGCATGGTTTCCCGGTCGATGTGCCTGCCGGTGCGGGGATGATGTTCGTGGCGGTTAACCCCTTTCAGCTTGACCGGTGTGCCGTTGACCAGAAAGACCTCTCCCCGGATGCGGATCTCACGGATACCGAACTTCCACGGGATATACTCCACCGGCCGGTCCCGGCCGTCATAAAGGATCAGCAGCAGCGTATAAAG
>WFRO01000417.1 GCA_015486475.1 Bacteroidales bacterium | reverse complement strand
TACAAAACCTCAAATAGTTCTGAAGTCATGCATTTCAGAGAACGATTGGACAAGGTGCTGGAATGGTTTCTGGTGGTGCTGATGAGCCTGCTGGTGATCGACGTGTTGTGGCAGGTGACAAGCCGTTATGTGCTGATCAACCCCAGCTCTTTCACTACCGAGCTGGCCGGGTACCTGATGATCTGGACCGGTATCCTGGGAGCCGGTTACGTAGCCGGCAAGAACGAGCACCTGGCCATTGACCTGCTGATACAAAGATCCTCGCCACGACGCAGGAAAAGACTGCTTATCCTGATCAACCTTCTGATCATCCTTTTCAGTGTATTTGTGATGGTGGTGGGCGGTTCGTGGCTGGTTTATACGCGTTTTCTGCTGAACGTACGGTCGGCCGACCTGCAGCTACCGCTGGGATATGTTTATCTGGTGGTGCCGGTGAGCGGGCTCATCATTACCTATTACGGCATCGATAATATCAAAATGTTCATTCGTCAAAAATAACCTGCCATGGATATCTGGGGCATTGCCGTGCTGGTCGTCAGTTTCATCGTATTATTATCACTGGGTGTGCCCATTGCTTTCAGCATCGGTATTTCGGGTATCCTCACCATGCTGGTGAGCATCGCCCCCCTGCCGGCTTTCACCACCTTTGCCCATCGCATGGCCACCGGCATTGACAGTTTTGCGCTGCTTGCCATTCCCTTCTTCATCCTGGCAGGTAACATCATGAACAGCGGGGGCATTGCACTGCGGCTGATCAACCTGGCCCGTGCCCTTGTCGGAAATATTCCCGGCGGCCTGGCCTTCGTGAACATCTTCGCCAACATGCTCTTCGGCGCCATCTCCGGATCCTCGGCAGCCGCTGCTTCAGCCATCGGCAGCATCATGGACCCCGAGATGCGCAAGGAGGGTTACGATCCCCATTTCAGTGCTGCGGTGAACATCACCTCAGCCACCACAGGCCTTTCCATCCCCCCGAGCAATGTACTGATCGTTTACTCGCTGGCCAGCGGCGGCGCTTCCATCGCCGCCCTTTTCGTCGCGGGGTACATCCCCGGCATCCTCACCGGCGTAGCGTTGATGCTCACGGCCATGTCCATGCTCATCTATAAGAACAAAGGGGTCAAAGGAGTTACCATGACGCTGCTGAAGATCTTTGCAGTCTTTGCCCTGATCATTGCGGCGGTCATGGGCATTGCCTATATCGCAGAGCATTATCCTCCGGCCGTCCTGCACACCACCTGGATCGTCCTGGGGGTTCTGTTTGCCGTTTTCATCACCTTCCGCACCGTGAAATATTGGGAGCGGGCCCTCTTCGGCATGAAAGCTTTTCTGGATGCCCTGCCCAGCCTGCTGCTGCTGATCATCGTCGTGGGAGGCATCATCGCCGGATACTTCACCGCCACCGAAGCGTCGGCCGTGGCGGTCCTCTACTCCCTGATCCTGGCGCTCATCTACCGGGAGATGAAGATCAAAGACCTGCCGGATGTCATCCTGCGGTCGGTGAAAACCACAGCCATCGTTCTGCTGCTGGTAGGCACCAGCATCGGTCTCTCCTGGATCATGGCCTATGAGAACATCCCGCAGAATGTGAGCCACGGACTGCTCAGTATCAGCGACAGTCCTTTCGTCATCCTCCTGATCATCAACCTTATTCTCCTTTTGGTGGGGACCTTCATGGACATGACCCCGGCGATCCTGATCTTCACGCCTATCTTCCTGCCGGTGGTGACCCACCAGTTGGGGCTGGATCCCATCCATTTCGGCATCATCATGGTACTCAACCTGAGCGTAGGCCTCTGCACCCCTCCTGTCGGGTCGGTACTGTTCATCGGTTGCAGCGTGGCGAACGTGAAGATAGAGCGGGTGATCAAACCCTTGTTGCCGATGTTCGCCGCCATGGTGGTCATCCTGCTGCTGGTGACCTATATCCCGGAGATCAGCCTGTGGCTGCCTAGGGTATTCGATCTGGTGAAATAGATCCTCCCGACACCATTGACCCAAAACCTGAAACAATTATAACACCAAACGCGCCGCAGGCGCATCAAACCACAAACCTCAAACATCCGCGCGTCAGAACCCCAACCTGGAACCTGAAACCTGAAACCTGGAACTACTGAACAGGTACATTCCCTATATGGTTATTCACATCCACCGGAGGCAGATCGCTGCCGAAATTATCTTCCACGGCTTTTACGATCAGGGATGTGAGCCAGGCGTTGCCCCGCTGGTTGAGGTGTAACCCATCGAGGGAATAGATACTGTAGAGTTCGAGACGGGCCTGCAGGGGCACACCTTCCACCTGGTGGATCTCCTCACTCTGCGGTGATCCCCAGCCGTTCAGTTTGCCGGTGACAGCGATCTCATGGATCGGGTTCTGCACATCCACCAGGATCAGGCGGCCGGGATACCCCTCCGCTTTCTCCCGCAAAACGTCATTGAAAGCCTCCACACGGTGCCTGAGCGTTTGTATCTGTGTAGCACTGAGGTAATATTTTTCAGGCAGGGGGATGAGCGATCCCAGGCCATATTGCAGCAGGTCTTTGGGCAGGTTCATGAAGACCAGTTCCCCTTCGGTCAGCTGGCGGTATTTTTCCAGAGGTGTCCCATCCGGATAATATGCATCGGGCAGGTTGCTGTCATGCACCACCACCGGCTGGGGATAGGGGTTGTAGCCGTTGTCATTGAAATCGATGAAAGGCCGTTTCGGCCTGGCCGGGTCCTCATTGTTGGCCGCCACTGCTTCATTGAAGGCCCGGTAGGTCTCCCGCGCCAGGGACAACTGGCTGCCCGGCAGCTTGATAAAATCATACGAATAATAATAAAAGAAAGGAAAGTCATCGAAAGCCGGGAGGGTGAGGATCACCCCTTTGCTCTCCGGCACGGCGAGCAGGGCCTCTGTCAGGAGGTCCACTTTCTCCCGGAAGAGCGTCACGGAGGTGAGGTCCTCAGGTGCAGGATCGCCGGGACCCGTCACAAGGGTATCACCGGCACCTCCGGAGGCCGCATAGCCCATGATGTCAGTCATACCGATCCACAGCACGAAAGTGGTGGGTTGCAGCGCCCGTATGCGCGCCGTAAGGAGATCCTGCGGAGCAGGCAGGGCCATGCGTGCATAATAGGGGTTGTTCGCCAGGACAGGGTTGTCCACCTGCCAGCTCTTCAGGAAAGGAATTGTTAGGTCGTTCAAGACATTGCGGTCACCATCAAAAGGAGGGATCGCTTCTCCCGGGAGGGTGACGATCTCCGGCTCTTCGGCCTGTGCATCCGGATATTTCAGTACATACCGTCCCTGTAGTCCGTTCTTTTGTTCATACACATTTAACCCGTTGGGTGAGAGAATATCTGCCTGGGAAAACTTCTCCATCCCGGCTTTTTCCAAACTGCCGGCGAAGATAGCAGCTACCGAATTCTGCTGGCCTTCTGTGTAAAGAGCGCCATCCATGAAACCGGCGAGGTAATCATCCCCCACGGCGACAAACGAGGTAAGGTCCAGCATACCGGGGTCGTACTCCACCTGCGTAGAAGGGAAATCATACTCACATCCCCAGAATGTCCCAAGAGAAAAGAGGAGCACGAACAGAAGCCACCCGCCACGGGGCAGGAGCCTGTACCTCTGATATTTATTTATTTTTCTCTTCATCCGTTCAATACTGGTGTACCTGATCTTTCATTTTCTTATTCATTTGCAAACCGGGACCATCAGAACAATCCTCCGAATATATCATCCATACGGTAGGAGATATAGTAGAACACGCCCACCTGCGTCCCGCCAAAAGTATTTGTATACTTTACGTTGAAAAAGTTATTGATCCCTGCCTTCAGCCATGACCGGGGTTTATGAAAATGGTAGGAGATCTGAAAATCCCATGTATTATAGGTGTCCACCCATCCGTCCCCGAAGGGGCTCTGCCAGTAGAACCTGCTCTGGTAGCGCCAGTTCAGCTTAAACCCCACATTTTTGAACCCCGGATTATTCTCCATCTTGTCCAGCTTGCGGTTGGTCAGGGAGACATTCATTTTAAAAGGAGGGGTATTGAACCCCGGCACCACGGGGTCGGTCACCTCCGAGCGCAGATCGGACCAGGTGAGGTTGCCCGAGATGATGGTCCCCAGGGGCGAGAGCCATTTCCATCCGAGGGAGAATCCCTGGATCGCCACCTTTTCCAGCGAGTTGGTATAGACGTAATACATGTCACGCATGTCCGTGGAATTGACCTGTGTGGAGGCCATATACAGATCGGTGGCCGGCGAGGTATGGGGCTTGACCATCCGCATCAGCCCGATAAAATCACGGTAAACACTGTAATAATATACAGCATCGAAAAAGATCACATGTGAGATATCGGTCTTGTAACCCACCTCGAAGGTATTGACCATCTCCGGCCGGATGGCTCCCAGCTGATCTTCGGTAACAATACCATCCTGCAGAATATCCAGGTTCTTCATCCGTGCCTGCTCCTGGTTGTAGGGAGGATCGGCATCCTGCAGATAATGTTTCACCGAATCATTGAACTGCAATACGTTCTGCTGATAGATGCTGTTACCGGCGATATCATACGATTGCCAGATGCCCTGCAGCCCGCCCATCAGGCGGGCTGTGGCCAGGTCCTGGTTGATATATTGCTCTTTGGCGCCGGGGTTGCGGTAGCCCTGCATGAAAGAAGCCCGGAAGAAATGCCTCTTCTTCACGGTATAAAGCACTGAGATACGAGGGGAGAAATGGCCGGTAAAATGCTCCGACCGGTCGTAACGCACGGCAGCGTTCAGTTTCAGTTTCTTGTCAAAAAGATCTTTCGAGGCGGAGAGATACGCCCCATATTCAAAATAGGAAATGGGATTACCGGCGCTGTCCGGAAAGATCGTTCCCCGCGAATCCAGGTCGTAATAACGATAATTACCGCCAACTTCCAGATCAACGAACGGGAAGAGATCCCCGAGATGATATCTGCCTTCGCCCTGATAGAAGGCCGAATTATTGATCATCCCGGCGCCCTGACGGAAATTCTTGATGGCGATCAGGCTGTCTTTCATCCGCTCAAACTGTTCCGTACCGGGCTGTGGCATGGTCCTGTCGGCAAAGTTCCTGGCCACATCATGATCACCCGGACGTATACCGTAACGTATCAGATGTCCGAGATAGGCATTCTTATAGTCGCGGAACCATGTCTCATCGTCCTCCCAGGTACGGAGGATATGATAAGCCAGAAAACGGGCATCGTAGGTCTGTCCTGTCTGCTGCCGCACGGTGTAAGCCCGCAGCAACAGATGTTTGCCTTCGAGCTCGGCCTTGCCCTGAATGATGCCGAAATCGGTGAGAGAGATACGGTTGTCTCCGGTATAGGCAGTGGTGGTCAGAGAGTATTTTCCCAGGATGCGGGCAGTGAGTGTGGGGGTGATCCTGTAATGCAGGCTCCCTCCCACTTTGATGTTCTTCACATCATTGTTGATGAGATAACGGTCGCGGTAACCCGACCGTGAGACGATCACATCTTCACCGTTCTCACCTACCGGCAGCATCTTGATGATCTCATCACCATACTTGTTGAGGGCATCATGACCGGGGTCATACTCCCAGTGCACACTCCCGGGACGTATGTTGGACGTATCATTGGCATACCAGTCTTTCCCTTTCATGAAAGCTCCGGTAAACTTGATAGCAAAACGTTTCCCGAAGACATGCGCTATGCGGAATCCCATATCTATGAGCGGTTTGGCCGAGAACTGGAAAGGATAATCACTGCCTGCTTTCACATCCGCCACGCCGGGCTTCACATAAAAACCGAGCCCGGGATACTGAAAAGGATCCTTGCTCTTCATCAGCAGGATGCCGTTGAGGGCGTTCCCCCCATACTGGGTGTTGGAAGGCCCCGGCAGGAACTCCATCTCGTCCACATCCAGTTCGTTGAGACCGGCCACATTGCCTATGGCAAAGTTCATCCCGGGAGCCTGGTTGTCCATGCCGTCCACGATCTGGACGAAGCGCATGTTCTCGGTCGAGTTGAACCCCCGGGCGTTGACGGTCATGAACTGCATGCTCTGGGTGACCACATCCACCCCTTTGAGGGTGGCCAGCGACTCGTAGAAGTTGGCTGAAGGGGTTTCCTTCACGCTCAGAGCATCCACCACTTCCATGGATACCGCCTCATGGATGGTCTTCTGCTCCACCTCCACCACAGGGGCGGTGACCACCACCTCACCGGTCTGATAGGTCTTGCTGGCCAGGTTAATGCGGATCCCTGATTTGGGGTTCTCCTTCACCACATACTCCTGCGTTTTGTATCCTATCATGGAAAAGCTCAGGGTATAGGGCAGGCTTCCCGTGAAAGTAAAATGGAAATACCCGCGCACATCGGTGCCTCCGCCGGACTTTTGTCCTTTGACCATAATATTCACGCCGGGCAGGGGCTTTTTGGTCTCAGCGTCCAGCACACGTCCCGACACCTCGATCTTCTGCTGTCCGGCAACGGACAACGAAATGACCGAGAATAAAACAAAGAGTACTGCCCGCAATGCTTTCATAAAGTATAGACAAACCGGCAAATCCGCCAAAACGAAGCCATAAATGTATATAATTTTACAATCCTGCCCCCTCTTTTTTTGGTATATTTACACAAATACTGCATATCTTTTTTTACCCGGGGTAATATGAGTACAAGAAACAAAACCGGAGGTACCGGAAAGCCTGTGATCATTGAGACCGCCGATGCTTCCCATACCCTGTCGGTACCCTCTCTGGGAGAGACCTATCACTCCCGGCATGGGGCCATACAGGAATCTCTGCATGTATTCATAAAGAATGGTTTCAGGGTAACAGAACAGTCCCCTCTGCGTATTCTGGAAGTGGGATTCGGCACAGGTCTGAACGCGCTGCTCACGCTGACGGAGGCGGACAGGGAACAGCGCAGTATTCATTACACAACTGTCGAGCGCTATCCGTTGGACACAGCCCTCATCTCCCGGCTCAATTATTGCCAACTGCTGGAAGAAGCTGATGAGTCCCTCTTCCTCAGGATGCATGCCCTGCGCTGGAACGAGGAACACCGGCTGACGGAAAACTTCACCCTGCTGAAACTCCATGAAGACCTGACCACCTGCCATCTGCCGGGGAAATACGATCTGGTTTACTTCGATGCTTTCAGCGCGGAGGTGCAACCGGAGATGTGGAGCCCGGAGGTCTTTGCCGGGATCAGTGAAGCGATGGTGTCCGGAGGCGTCCTGGTCACTTACGCTGCCAAAGGATCTGTCCGGAGAGCCCTGCAACAAACCGGCTTCCGGATAGAACGGCTGCCAGGCCCTCCCGGGAAACGCGAGATGATCCGGGCTGTAAAAAAGTAATTTGGGGAGCTCGATTTTAGTGGTGGGGGAAAGGCATTTTGTAAAGATTTGTTATAATTTAGCAGGCTCAAAGATCATGTGATGATGAAACGTATTTTTTTAGGGGGCGTATCTTTGACGATCCTGCTGATGATCGGCACAGAAGGATGTCAGCAAAAAAAAGAGGGTCAGACCCTCTCCACGCACATGGATACGATCAGTTACTGCGTGGGGGTCACTTTCGGCGCCAACCTGCAAAAGGATGGTTTTGACACCATCGACACCCGCTGGGTATCCCAGGGACTGAGTGATTATGTGGACAAAAAGGAACTGTTGATCAGCAGGGAAAAAGCCAGAAAGATCCTTATGGATTACCGTGGCCGCATACTGAAAGAACAACAGCTCCGGAATTTTGAGGACAACAGGATCGCCGGAGAGAAATTCCTGGAAGAGAACGGGAAACAACCGGGGGTGGTCACGCTGCCGTCAGGATTGCAATACAAGATCATCAGGGAAGGCAAAGGCCCTAAACCGGGGCCGAAAGATCTGGTAAAGGTCCGTTACAAGGGAGCGCTCATAGATGGGACGGTCTTTGAGGAACACCTCACGGGCCCGCCGGTACCTTTCTTTGTCAACCGTGTCATAAAAGGATGGAACGAGGTGCTGCCACTGATGCCCGAGGGGAGTTACTGGAAAGTTTTCATCCCTTACCAACTGGGCTATGGGACAGAGTTTTCCCCCAACAGTCCCATCTTACCTTATTCCACCCTCATTTTCGACCTGGAGCTGGTGAAGGTCGAGCATCGTGAATAACCTTTAAACAAGAAAAATATGTCTTTTGAACTAACAGGAAAGCTGATCGAGAAATACGACACCAACCAGGTGAGCGATCGTTTTAAAAAAAGGGAATTTGTCATCGTTATCACCTCCGAGAGATCGGGCATGGACTTCACTGATTATGCCAAATTCCAGCTGACACAGGATCGTTGTGATCTGATCGAAAAGTACAATATTAATGATGAGATCCGGGTCTTTTTCGACATCAGCGGGAACAAATGGGAAAAAGATGGCAAAGTGTCCTATTTCACCAACCTGCGTGCCTGGAAGATAGAGCCTGCCGGCAAGGGGGATCAGACACCTCCTCCGCCCGATCCTTTTGCCGACGGAGCAGCGAACGATCTCACACCTCCGCCGGAAGGGCCGGCTCCGGAGGACGATCTGCCTTTCTAATGACAAGTCAAAAGGGTCTTCACTTCTAACGAACTCCTGCCCTGGTGGCTTGTCAGCCATAAAACAAGGCATTATCAAGCTTGTGCCGCCCGCCCCCCTGACCAACTAAGAAGTTTGGAGTGTGGAGTGCCTAGAGTTTGGAGTTGATCGCTTTATCGCATCCTGCCTGCCGGCAGGCAGGCATCGCATTATCGC
>WFRO01000416.1 GCA_015486475.1 Bacteroidales bacterium | reverse complement strand
TCGCATGCAGGAGGCCAGAAAGAACAAAGAAGCGGTCTCCATAGGATATCAGGGAAACATCGTGGATCTTTGGGAAGCCCTGGTGGAAAAGAATGTCGGGGTGGACCTGGGGTCGGATCAGACCTCTCTGCATAATCCTTATGCGGGAGGGTATTATCCTGTAGGCCTCACTTTTGAAGAATCCAACAGGATGATGGCCGAGGCGCCGGAAGAGTTCAGGGAGAGGGTCCATGCTTCCCTGCGGCGTCAGGTGGAGGCTGTCAATGCCATGGCGGCCCGCGGCATGTATTTCTGGGACTACGGCAATGCTTTCCTGCTGGAGTCCGGAAGAGCCGGTGCTGACATCTTCCTGCCGGACGGTACGTTCCGTTATGCATCCTACGTGGAGGATATCATGGGGCCTCTTTTCTTTGATTACGGTTTCGGGCCTTTCCGCTGGGTATGCACCTCGGGTGATCCGGAGGACCTTAAGAAGACAGACCTTATGGCAGCAGAGGTGATGGAAGAGATCGCTACTATCGCACCGGCACAGATACAACATCAGATGCGGGACAATATCCACTGGATCCGCGAAGCCTGGGACAATAAGCTGGTGGTGGGCTCGCAGGCCCGTATCCTGTATGCCGACTGTGAAGGCCGCGTTAAAATAGCACGGCGGTTCAACCAGGCGGTCCGGGAGGGGTCGCTCAGGGCCCCGGTGGTGCTGGGACGCGATCACCATGATGTATCAGGAACGGATTCCCCCTTTCGTGAGACGGCCAACATTTACGACGGCAGCCGCTTTACGGCGGATATGGCCGTGCAGAACGTGATCGGGGATGCTTTCCGGGGTGCTACCTGGGTGTCCCTCCACAACGGAGGAGGTGTTGGATGGGGAGAGGTGATAAATGGCGGGTTTGGAATGGTTCTTGATGGTACTACAGAGGCGGACCGGAGGATCGACCAGATGCTTTTCTGGGATGTGAACAACGGCATTGCCCGGCGCAGCTGGGCCCGTAACAAGGAGGCCATGTTCGCTATCCGCAGGGAGATGGCACGAACTCCTTCGCTGAAAGTGACGGTGCCGCACCAGGCTGATGATGATCTGGTGGACAGGGCAATTGGAGAAAAATAAAATGGCCTGGAAAAGGAAAATACGGATACTTATTGCAATCTTCCTGCTGCTGGTCGTGGCGGGAGGATGCAGCGAGGACAAGACAGGCCTGCTCCTGAACGGTACGTGGCATGTGGAGGAGAACAGCCAGTTGTACGGGACACAGCATTATGATGCAGATATTTCCCAGATCGACAGCGCAAAGATCGAGATCACCAACTTTTACAACATCGGCCTGGGCTCGTACGTGACAGCTTATGTCAACGGTCTGGAGATCGCGATCCCAGGCCAGTCTGTGAAGGGATATGATCTTAAAGGATCCGGTGAGATCTCAGCGGATAAGAACTCCATCCTCTTTACTTTCACGGCCAACGATGGTGCGGTCATTGACCATGTGATCGCACAATACAAAAGATAAGACGGGGATCAGTTGCTGAAGAGCAGGCTGTACGGGCGATGGATCTGTTCATACAGTTCCTGCAACCCTATGTTGCGGCTTTTCCGGATGAATTCCTTTCCGTCGAACAGTACAGAGATGGTAGGTACGGCAAAAACCGATTCCTGACCGGCCACGGCGGGCAACTCCTTTATGTTCACGTAATACATCTCCAGGCCGGGAAAATGGTCCGAGATCATCTCATAGATCTTCGGTTTCAGTACCTTGCAGACATTGCACTCGTCATGGGAGAAATAAAACAGCACTCCCTCTTTTTTCTTCAGTTCTTCAAATTCCTTCCCGGAAGTGATCGTACGGATCATTTTTCTTCAGTTTTTTGAACCATAACCAGGGCCTGACAGGCCCATCCTTTTTCTTCTCCGGCAAATCCCATTTTTTCATGGGTAGTGGCTTTGACGGAGATCATGTCCGGGCTGATGCTCAAAATCCGTGCCATATTTTCTCTGATGGCCGGGATGTAAGGTTTTAGTTTGGGTTTTTCAAGGATGATGACGGTATCGATATTTACGATATCGAAGCCTTTTTCCCGCACCAGATTGATGGCTTTTTCCAGAAATATGCTGCTGGGCATATCTTTCCAGGCATCATCGTTATCGGGAAAGTGTTGACCGATATCTCCGAGGGCCAGTGATCCCAGCAGTGCATCGGTAACAGCATGGAGGAGGGCATCTCCATCGGAGTGGCCCAGTGTGCCGAGAGTATGGGGGACAGTTATGCCTCCGATAATAAGGGGGCGCCCGGCGACCAGCGGGTGGACATCATACCCCAGTCCTGTGCGGAAGATCATGTCCTTTTTTTGCTTGTTTTTTTCTTGGAGGGATCGAAATTGAAGAGCAGCGAAAAGCGCAGGGTGCCGGCCAGCGGATTGTTCTGATGCAGTGGGATGAGGTAGGAGAAATCAACGGCAAAGACGTTCAGCCGCAGGCCCAGTCCCATCGAAAAATATTTCCGGTTGCCCTTGGTTTCGTGCTCATAGAAAAAGCCACCCCGGATGGCCAGTAACTGGTTGTACCAGTATTCCACGCCTGTGGACCACATGATCTCATGGAATTCTTCTTTCGCGCCTCCCGGAGCATCATAAAAAGAATGGAGCATACCCACAGGCACCGACACGTCGGGATCCATCCCCGCAATGATCTCTCCGGTTGAGTCATTGTATATGGGCGGTGTGGGTACCAGCAGCTTGTTGATGTCCAGCGTGAAGTTCATCCGGTTGAACTTGTCCAGATCGATCCCCAGAGCGCCTCCCAGACGCAGATTGGTGGGAATGAAATCAGCTTCCTGGTTGGGGGTATAGGACATTTTTGTGCCGATGTTGGAGATATTGGCACCAAAAGAGGCCTCGCCATCCTTGGGCCCCAGCGATATCTTGGAATGGTAATACATGTTGATATCTGCAGCAAAAGACATCCCGGGCTTGGTATCGCTGCCTCCTACACCGGTACCTCCCGTAAGGTTGGAATAAATATACCGGAAGACGATCCCGGCTGATATTTTATCGGAGAAGGCCCGGGCATAGCCGGCATCGATGGAAAACTCATTGGGGTTGAAATTGCGGATGGTGGAACCCCACTCATCGGTGAACTGTATATTTCCGAGCGAAAAGTAGCGCAGGCTCATACTCACTGCCTGAAGTTTGTCGATACGGTAATATCCGGCCAGGTAAGCCAGATTGATATCATTGACGAGGTTCCGCAGCCAGGGCGAGTAAGAGACCCCGACCCCCCATTTGCCTTCCTGGAAAGCATATTTTGAAGAGTTCCAGTACTGTGAATTGATATCCGGAGTAGTTGCCACTCCTGCATCACCCATACCTCCGGCCCTGGAATCAGGGGTGATCGTCATAAAAGGAACGGCCGTCTGTATGGCATTCACCTGTCCCGCCAGCTCGCTTACCGGTATCTGCGCCTGTGCCCCGGTATACAACAGGGTGATGAAGATCAGGAGAAAGGTGGTCTTGAACCTGTGCATTATTATCATTTTGATGGTGGTACAAAAGTAAGAAATAACACTTAAATATACAGTATATTAATTTATTTTACAATAATCATTTTTCCCGTGCCGGTGACAGGATCTTTATCAACAGAACGTATGATGATCTTGAAAACGTATATTCCGCCGGAAACTTTTTGACCGTCCACACTTTTTCCGTCCCAATGTACAGGGTTAATGGTATAACCGTCAGCAAATTGATGGTCCTCCAGTATCCTTACGAGATGGCCTCCCAGATCAAAAATATAGATCAGGATATCCATTTCACTGTCTCCCATGTTGTGGTCGAAGGTGATCCAGGTATCTTCGGAGAAGGGATTGGGATAGTTACGCAGGTTTTCGATCTTTTCCGTTCTCCCCTCATTCACATGGAAGGTGATCTCGGCAACAGTGGAGTTATTGTAGTTATCCCATACCTTGAACCGGATCGTATGTTCACCGTCCGGGAGGTTGAAGAAAGGATATCTTACGGTGCCTCGCTGGTATTGATCGCTTTCATAGGAGAAATAGTCATTGAGTACGATGGGATCATTTTCATTGCCATCCAGAATGGCCGTGATATCATGACCGATCCCGTTACCTACCGTGTTGATCCCTCCTTCGTCGGTAACATAAGCCAGAAAAACGGGATTTTCATCTGTGAGTCCCCCGTCCCTGAAGAGCGTGTCATTGAGGTAAAGCCGCACCTCAGGGCCTTCCTCGTCGATGGCAGGATCATCCGCAAAACCACCCACCGGCAGGTCACTGAAGCTGCCGGCCCCTTCATGCAGCGAGTCCAGGGTGGCATAGTAATTTATCTTGCCTGGTCCGATATTGTAAGAGATATCTTTGGGCACCAGGAAAGAGAACCGGAAGAGACCGTCATGGATCTCTGCTTTTCCCCTGAAAATGATATTGTCACGGACAAAGAAGGTCATGGGAGTACCTCCGTCATTTCCAAGGGTATTAACTTTTCTTGACTTATCGAAGATGGTGGGGTAGAGGACTCCTTCGGTCCCCGGCATCGGGATCCCGGAAGGATCTTCTACGTGGCCGGAGATGGTCACCAGGGAAAGGGCTTTCAGCGTGTCCAGGGGCTCTGTGACGGCGGTCCCGTTGACCGAATCGGTAACAACGCGGTACCGGGGATAGGCCAGGAGCAGGGCCGGATCCCCCAGCAGGGTGAAGTTCAGCTTGTTGGTGCTGCTGCCCGAGACATTTTTGGTATAACGCAGCGCATCACCGAAAGTGTTTGGACGACCGATATCGTTGCGTTCGAAAATATACCTGTAGAAATTTTTGTTCAGAACATAGTTGGGACTGGAGTATACCAGACGGGTGGTGGTCAGCAGCGCGATACCCCCTCCGCCCGGAGAGAGCAGAACGAGCTCGCCGGCAGATGTTTTCGGGGTGATCACACCGTTGGCATCGATGTCCACATCATCAAAACGGCTGAATTCGCAGGTGGCAGTGATAAAAAGAGGACAACGCGGAAAGTTGTTCCAGGAGATGATATCGTTGATGCCCAGGATGCTTTCATGCGCCAGTCCCCGCTCGTTACCATGACCCACGTAATTAAAGATGAGCAGACCTTTTTCGATATTGTCGGTGATGGCCTGATTGACATCCGGATATCTCTCCCCGCTGGCCGTAGATACCTGCTGGTAGGCATCCAGATATATCTTTTTCAGGACAAAGGAAGGATAGGTTGTATCAACATAAGTGGCCAGGCGGTCGGCATCCTTCATGTGGAGGTTGTTGTCTTCATCATCTCCGACAAAACATAATCTGTTGCGCCAGTCTCCCAGGGCATCTTCGGAATAATATGCTTTGATCTT
>WFRO01000415.1 GCA_015486475.1 Bacteroidales bacterium | reverse complement strand
TTGAGCTCCGGCCCGCCCATACGCAGGATCTCGGTCTCCACAAAAGAGGTGGTCGCAAAACACCAGCAGGTGCCCGTGCGCTGCTGCGCTTTCACAGGCGTCGTGGGTATCTTTTGGATGTCGGTGAAATGATACGGATGATCTTCGAACTGACCATAAGCCAGAAAAGGGAAAAGGAACAGGACCGTCAGGATCCCCATACTCTGAAAAACATTGTCTTTTTTCATGATCTTTATATTAATTGGTTGATTGTGTCCTTCATCGTTCGTCATTAGACGTTCGTCCCCGCCCGGACGAACGCCGTTCGGACGGGGATCATCGATCAAAATTACTCATTTTTTTCCTCCCGCAACGCTTTTTCCAGCTCTTCCCGCAATTTTTTCGGCAGGCCCTTCACCACCAGGTCATACGACTCGTCGATCCAGCGTCGCAGCTCATCATCAGGGACGGCGCCGTTGATGTTCACCGTGTTCCAGTGCTTTTTGTTCATGTGATATCCGGGGGTCACATCTTCCGGATACTTTTCACGCCGCAATACCGCCAGCTCCGGGTCGCTTTTGATATTGATCCACCACGGCTCCTGCAGGTCGGTCAGCAGGAACATCTTCCCGGCCACCTTGAACACCAGCGTGTCCTCGTCAAAGGGGAACTCCTCCGTCACGCCCGGCTTTACAATGCAATGATCACGGATCTCTTCGATGTTCATGGTTCGTAGTTGGTAGTTCGTAGTTAGTGGTTCGTGGTCCCGCAGTTCCCGGGATCTGATCCCGCTGGAACTGCGAGCCCGTCCGACCGGAGTCATCCGGGCGGGGATCCTCGAAATTGTTACGAAATCAAAGATTTCGACAATTTCGGGATTCGTAGTTCATGGTTCGTAGTTCGTAGTGACATGTCAACTTATTAATTATGACACATCCAATACCCTTTTACCCTTCGCGCCCCCTCAGTCCCCTAAAGGGGAAGTCCGCCCGCAAATCCATAGTCAGCGTGGGTGAGGGTTCCCCCTTCAGGGGGTCAGGGGGGCGGGCAGGCTATGTAATGCGTTGTTTTAAGGTTGACTTAACATTAGTTCGTCGTTCATCGTTCATCGGTCATCGTTCTTCACAGCGTCGGATAAAACGCCCCCGGGATGTGCTCGATCTCATGCTCCCCGTGACCGGGGAAATGCACGATGATCACATCGAAACGGATCTCTTTATCCACCCCGTGCCAGCGGATGTACGCATCCGTGGCATGGATCAGATAACGCTGCTTGGCCGGAGGCACCAGGTCTCCCGGCAGCATGTCCCGCTCTCCCGTACGCGTCTTCACCTCCACGACCACCATCTCATCTCCTTTCTCGGCAATGATGTCGATCTCCTTCTTCATATACCGCCAGTTACGCTTAACGATACGATATCCCTGCGCCTGCAGGTAACCCACGGCGATATCCTCTCCCACTTTCCCAAGCTTTTGATTGTGCGCCATCAGATATTGTTTACCTTCTAAAAATAATAAAAATCTGTTTCATTTTATTTCCGGAAACCCTGCTCCCATACGAAATACATCTACGTAGTTAGCTACGTAGTAAACTACGTAGCTATAATTATATTTAACTCTGATACACATTTTATTACACAGTTTATTTTCACGTACTTAATTATTACTTTAATAAAACTGCGTTTTTGAGCCCCTCTAAACAGCTGTAACAGAGCCCCGATCCCTTCTTCATTCGTCGTTCATCATTCGCCCTTCATCGTTCTTATTTCCTCTTTCTCCCTTATCTTTGCAGTTCAGTTCAGCAGAAAATTCAAAAAATATATTTCATGAAAAAGTTCAAGCGTCATCTCATCACCTCGGCCCTCCCTTATGCCAACGGCCCCATTCACATCGGGCATCTGGCCGGTGTATACATCCCTTCCGATATCTACACCCGCTACCTGCGGCTGAAAGGGGAGGATGTCATCCACGTATGCGGTTCCGACGAGCACGGCGTGCCCATCACCCTGAAAGCCCGCCAGGAGGGGGTCTCCCCCCAGGTGATCGTCGACCGCTACCACGAGCTCAACAAAAAGGCTTTTGAGGATTTCGGCATCTCTTTCGATATCTACTCCCGCACCACGGCGAAGATCCATTACGAGACCGCCTCGGAATTCTTCCGCACCCTGTATGACAAGGGGGTTTTCATCGAAAAGACCACCGAGCAGTTCTATGATGAGGAGGCGAAGCAGTTCCTGGCCGACCGGTACATCACGGGCACCTGTCCTCATTGCGGTTACGAGAAAGCTTACGGTGACCAGTGTGAGCAGTGCGGCTCTTCGCTGAGCCCCACCGAGCTCATCAATCCCCGCTCCACCATCTCCGGCAGCAAGCCGGTCCTGCGCAAGACCCGGCACTGGTACCTGCCCCTCGACCGTTACGAGCCTTTCCTGCGCAAATGGATCCTGCAGGATCACAAGGAGTGGAAGACCAATGTTTACGGCCAGTGCAAGTCGTGGCTCGACCAGGGACTGCAGCCACGGGCCGTCAGCCGCGACCTCGACTGGGGTGTGCCGGTGCCCGTCGAAGGGGCCGAAGGCAAGGTGCTCTATGTCTGGTTCGACGCCCCCATCGGCTACATCTCCGCCACCCGCGAGCTGACGCCCGACTGGAAAAAATACTGGAAAGACCCGGACACCCGTATGATCCACTTTATCGGCAAGGACAACATCGTCTTTCACTGCATCATCTTCCCTACGATGCTGCAGACCGAGGGCTCTTATATCCTGCCTGACAATGTGCCGGCCAACGAGTTCCTCAACCTCGAGGGCGACAAGATCTCCACCTCCCGCAACTGGGCCGTCTGGCTGCACGAGTACCTCGAGGAGTTCCCCGGCAGGCAGGATGTGCTGCGGTACGTCCTTACGGCCAACATGCCCGAGACCAAGGACAACGACTTCACCTGGAAGGATTTCCAGGCCCGCAACAACAACGAGCTGGTAGCCATCCTGGGCAACTTCGTCAACCGCGCCCTGGTGCTCACCAACAAATATTTCGACGGGGCTGTGCCTCCGCGTGGCGACCTCAGCGACTACGACCGGGAGGTGCTGGAGCAGATCCCCCTGATGCGCAAACGCACCGGGCACAGCCTCGACCATTTCCGTTTTCGTGAGGCACTCAAAGAGGCCATGGCCCTGGCACGGCTGGGCAACAAGTACCTCGCCGACACCGAGCCGTGGAGCCTGATAAAAACCGACCGGGATCAGGTAGCCACCATCCTCAACATCTGTCTGCAGATCACGGCCAACCTCACCCTCCTGCTGGAGCCTTTCCTGCCTTTCTCCATGGAGAAGCTGCGGGAGATGATCCGCTTCGGCGAGACCGACTGGAACCTCATCGGTGGCAGCGACCTGCTGCCCGCAGGACATACGCTGGGCACGACCAGCCACCTCTTCAGCAAGATCGACGACAAGGAGATCGAAGCCCAGGTAGCCAAACTGCAGGCTACCAAAGCGGCCAACGAGGAGGGGGAGAAGAGCGACCTGCCCCCGCAGAAAGAGGAGATCTCCTACGACGACTTCATGAAAATGGACATCCGCATGGCGACGATCGTCGATGCAGTAAAAGTACCGAAAACCAAAAAGCTCCTGCAGCTGACCCTCGACACCGGCATCGACCGAAGGACGGTTGTCTCAGGCATCGCTGAATATTTCTCACCCGAAGAGATCGTGGGGAAACAGATCGCTGTGCTGGTCAACCTGGCCCCGCGGAAGATCAAAGGCATCGAGTCGCAGGGCATGATCCTCATGGCCGAGGACCCCGACGGCCGCCTGCATTTCATCATACCGGAAGAGGCCACGGAGAACGGGGCACAGGTAAGATAGACGATGAAGCGATAAAGCGATGAAGCGATAAAGCGATGAAGCGATGGGGCGATGGGGAACAAACCTCAAACCTCGAACCTCAAACCACAAACCACGAACTATTTCTTCAGCAGCCAGTACCCGTCGCCGTTGAGGGCGGCGGTGCGCTGTTCACGCAGGACGGCCAGGGCCTTGTTCCTGTCGGCATAGCCACCGATGGCCACACGCACGAATCCCTGCGGCCCCTCCATGATCCTTACGGGCAGGCCTGCCTCTTCCAGGCGGCCCTTCAGGGTCTCTGCATTGGTCCTGTTCCGGAAACTTCCGGCCACCACATAATAAGCGGGTGAGGCCTGTACCTTCGCTGCGGGAGCCGGCTGTGCCGGGGCAGCTTTCTCTTTTACGGCAGGAGCCGTTGTTTTTTCTTCCGCCGGCGCCGGCTTCGCTTTTCCCTCTTCTTTTTTGCCAGCGGGGGTTGCCGGGGTAATTTCTTTCTTTTCGGGCACGGCTTTCACCGTCTTTGTGGTGGTCTTTTCACTTTTGGTTACGGGAGCGGTTGTCTCCACCGGTGCTTTCTTATGAAAGACATTGAACGAGGAGACATCCAGGCGTTCTTTGCCCAGGTGGGTGTTCCAGCCCACGAACAGGAGGGCGGCGATCGCGGCTGCCGCCGGCACGCCGATGAGAATACGCCGCAGCCGCGGGTTGCCGGCAGATTTCTCTCTGGCCTCCCGTGTCACAGGAGCAGCACTCCGGCGGTGCCCTTTGTCATAAGCCTCCAGCGGAGCAAAACGGAACTCATCCAGCCCGTAGGCATCGATCAGGAAATTCACGGTGCCGGCCGGCTCAAAAACGATGTTCCTGTCACCGCCCATGCGCAGCTCGCCGATATCCGGCAACTCGATCCTGCGCCCTTTCTCCAGCTTGTGCTTCCACTCTTTCACACGGCCGGCCAGCCACCGCCGTGCATCCACATACGACATGCCCGTTTTCTCTGAGATATGACCGATCAGCAGGCCGTCGTTGTTGGTGAGGCTCCTGTTGAAAGAGACATCCTTCGACGGCGGGGCGAATGTGTTCAGGTTGTAATTGATCGCCGCCGGACGGTAGTTGGCCACGAATCCCCCGAAGTCAGGGACGATGACACAGTCATGCCGGTACAACAGGTCTTTGATGAATGCACTGAGTTCCATATCCGTATCTTTTGAAACAAAAATAATCAAAAATATGTACAATCCACCTCTTCCTTCCGGAGGTTCTTAAACTTTTTTTCAACGTATGCATACGGTATTTTTTCGTATTTTTACGCCTTCCCGCGGCGGGCCTGTGGTCCGGCGGCGGGGGCAGAGAACAGCAAAAGCACGGTCCTATGAAAGAGATCCGCATGGTCGATCTGCACACGCAGTACCTCCGTCTGAAGGAGGAGATCGACGCAGCCATCCAGGAGGTGATCGACACCTCGGCCTTCATCAACGGCCCGGCGGTGCGCACCTTCGCCGCCCACCTGGCCGAATACACGGGTGCGGCCCACGTCATCCCCTGCGGCAACGGCACCGACGCCCTGCAGGCGGCCCTGGCCTCCCTGCATCCGGATCCCGGCGACGAGGTGATCGTCCCGGACTTCACCTTCATCGCCACCGTCGAGACCGTCGCCCTCCTGGGCCTCACGCCCGTGGTCGCCGACGTAGATCCCGACACTTTCCTGCTACAGCCCGCTGCGGTGGAACAGCTCATCACCCCCCGCACACGGGCCGTCATCCCCGTACATCTCTTCGGCCAGACCGTCGACATGGAGCCACTCATGCAGCTTGCCGGAAAACACGGCCTCTACGTCATCGAGGACGCTGCCCAGGCCCTCGGCACCCGCTACACCTTCTCCGACGGCACGGAGAAGATGGCCGGTACCATCGGCCACATAGGCTGCACCTCCTTTTTCCCCTCCAAGAACCTCGGGGCTTTCGGCGACGGCGGCGCTATCTTCACCGACGATGAGGAGCGGGCTCTCTTCCTGCGCTCTTATGTCAACCATGGCACACAGAAAAAATACTATCACGAGCGCGTAGGCGTTAACTCGCGCCTCGACACCCTGCAAGCGGCCATCCTGGATGTGAAGCTCCGGCATCTCGACGCTTTCATTGCCGCCCGCCAGGCCGTGGCCGCCCGCTACGACGAGGACCTGGGCAGCGTTCCTTTCCTGCAGACCCCCGCCCGTGCCCCCCGCACCACCCACAGTTTCCACCAGTACACCCTCGTGACCAAAGGGATCGACAGGGCCCGTTTCATGGAGCACCTCCGCGAAGGCGGCATCCCTTCCATGATCTATTATCCCCTGCCCATGCACAGGCAGGAAGCTTTCTCCCGATTTTCCTTTCATGGAAAAGAATTGCCCGTTACCCAAAAATTATGTAACACTGTCGTCTCCCTTCCCGTACATACCGAAATGGAGCGGGAACAGACCGACTATATTATTTCACGTATCAAAACTTTCCGACCCTGATGGAAAAAGGATATTTTGCACACGGGACAGCCGTCATCGATGAGGGATGCACCATTGGCGAAGGGACGAAGATCTGGCACTTCACCCACATCATGACCGGTGCCGTCATCGGCAAAAAGTGCAACCTGGGACAGAACGTGGTCGTCTCCCCCGGCGTCACCCTGGGCAACAATGTGAAGGTGCAGAACAATGTCTCCATCTATACGGGAGTGATCTGCGAGGATGATGTCTTCCTGGGACCTTCGATGGTCTTCACCAACGTCATCAACCCGCGCAGCGCCGTGGTGCGCCGCGACCAGTACATGCAGACCCTCGTGAAAAAAGGCGCTACCATCGGGGCCAACGCCACCATCGTCTGCGGCATCACCCTCGGTGAATACTGCTTCATCGGCGCCGGCGCCGTGGTCATACGCGACGTAAAGCCTTATGCCCTCGTGGTAGGCAACCCTGCCCGCCGGATCGGCTGGATGAGCGAATACGGCCACCGGCTTGACTTCAACGAGGAAGGCATCGCCGTATGCCCGGAAAGCGGGGAACAATACCGCCTCGAAGGAGAGAACGTTGTGAAGATCCCCCGGGGAGCATAACTTTGCCTAAAAAAACAGGATCATGGACCGATCAGAGGAACCGAAAAACTTTGCGCTCATAGGCGTCGCCGGATACATCGCCGAACGTCATCTGCGTGCCATCCGGGATACCGGCAACCGTCTTGTTGCCGCCCTGGACAAACACGACAGTGTGGGCATCATGGATTCTTACTTCCCCCAGACCGATTTCTTTGTTGAGTTCGAGCGTTTCGACCGCCATATCGACAAGCTGCGCCGCCAGGGGACGCAGATCGACTATGTGAGCATCTGCTCGCCCAATTACCTGCACGATTCCCACATACGTTTTGCCCTCCGCCACAAGGCGGATGCCATCTGCGAAAAACCCATGGTCCTCAACCCCTGGAACGTGGACGCCCTGCAGCTCTTCGAAGAAGAGACGGGACAGCGCGTGTACAACATCCTGCAACTGCGCCTCCATCCCTCGATCATGGCCCTGAAAAAGGAGATCGAAAATGCTCCCCCCGGTAAAAAGTACGATGTTGATCTGACCTACATCACGAGCCGCGGCCACTGGTACTATATCTCCTGGAAAGGGGATATCCAGAAATCGGGAGGCATCGCCACCAATATCGGCGTACACTTTTTCGACATGCTGCAATGGATCTTCGGCAGGGTACAGACCAACCAGGTACACATGCTGCGTGACGACAAAGCCGCCGGCTATCTGGAATTCGAAAGAGCCCGTGTGCGCTGGCTGCTGAGCATCGACTATAACGATATCCCTGAGAACATCAAAGAGAACGGGCAACGTACCTTCCGCTCCATCACCATCAACGGCAGGGAGATGGAGTTCAGCCAGGGCTTTACCGAGCTGCATACCGACAGCTACCGCAACATCCTGGCGGGAAAAGGGTTCGGTATCGATGAGGTGCGGCGGTCGATCGAGATCGTGTACGAGATACGCAACAGCACTCCTACAGGTCTTAAGGGAGAGTATCATCCACTGCTGAAAAATATCTACTGAAATAACTCTTTTGAACCCATATAAATTTAAACCGACCGTATGATAGAACAACTGAAAAAAGGTGAAGCCAGGATCTCCGTAGTAGGACTGGGCTATGTGGGCCTTCCCATCGCCCTGGAGCTGGCCAGACATTTTCCCGTTATCGGCTTTGACATCCGTGAGGACCGTGTGCAACTGATGCGACAGGGCATCGACCCCAGCAAGGAGCTGCCGCCGGAGGCCTTTGAGGACAGGAACATCACCTTCACCTCCGACGCCGGCAAACTGGCCGAAGCCCGTTTTCATATCGTGGCCGTTCCCACCCCCATCAACGACCACAACCTGCCCGACCTGGAACCGTTGCTCTCGGCCACCGAGACACTGGCCCGCTATCTGAAAAAAGGAGATTATGTGGTTTATGAGTCAACGGTCTACCCCGGCTGCACGGAAGAAGAATGCATTCCCCTGCTGGAAAAATACTCTTCCCTCACGCTGAACAAGGATTTCAAGGTGGGATATTCTCCCGAACGCATCAACCCCGGCGACACCCTCCACACGCTGACCAAAGTGAAAAAGGTGGTCTCCGCCTCCGACGCGGAAGCCCTGGAGAAGATATCAGAGATCTATGAGACCATCATCGAGGCAGGCATACACAAAACCTCGTCGATCAAGGTGGCTGAGGCGGCCAAGATCATCGAGAATACGCAGCGCGATATCAACATCGCATTCATGAACGAGCTCTCCATCATTTTCAGCCGCATGGGCATCAACACCTTCGAGGTGCTGGAAGCGGCCGGTACCAAATGGAACTTCCTGAAGTTCAGTCCCGGCCTGGTGGGGGGGCACTGCATCGGCGTCGATCCCTACTACCTTACCTATAAAGCCCGCGAGCTGGGGTACCACGCACAGATCATCACCTCGGGGCGCTTTATCAACGACTCGATGGGCGGATACATCGCCAAGCAGGTGGTGAAGAAGCTCATCGCCACCGGCAAGGTGCTGCAAAACGCCCGCATCCTCGTCATGGGTATCACCTTCAAGGAAAATGTCAGTGACATCCGCAACTCCAAGGTGGTGGACATCATCCGCGAGCTCAACTCCTACGGCCTCCGGGTCGAGGTCGCCGATCCCTGGGCCGAGCCGGACCAGGTGATGAAAGAATACGGCATTGAGCTGAAAGCAAAACCGCAGGGACCTTACGACGCCGTGGTGGTGGCGGTCAGCCACACCCCCTATGTGGAAATGGAGGAGAAGGATTTTGAGGAGCTTCTCACCGAAGGCGGTGTGTTCGTGGATGTCAAGGGAGCCTTCCGGGATAAGATCAAAAATTTTGAATACTGGAGCTTATAATTTACGATCATGGGGAAAATACTGGTAACAGGAGGAACAGGATACATCGGGTCCCATACGGCCGTCGAGCTGATCGGCCAGGGTTTTGAGGTGGTCATCGTCGACAACCTCTCCAACTCGCAGGAACGCACCCTCGACGGCATTGAGGAGATCACCGGCGTGCGCCCGCTCTTTGAGCGCTTTGATCTCTGCGACACGGAAAGGACTGAGGCTTTTTTCCAGAAACACACGGACATCGACGCCATCATCCATTTCGCCGCCTACAAGTCGGTGGGCGAGTCGGTGCAGGAGCCATTGAAATATTACCGCAACAACCTGGTCTCGCTGATGAACCTGCTGGATGCCATGAAGAAGCACGGGGTGCAGGGGATGGTCTTCTCCTCCTCCTGCACGGTATACGGCCAGCCCGACGAGCTGCCGGTGACCGAACAGGCGCCCATACAGAAAGCGGTCTCTCCCTATGGCAACACCAAGCAGATCTCCGAGGAGATCATCGAAGACTTTCTGAAGGCCGGGCCGGCGCTGAACGCCATCTCGCTGCGCTATTTCAACCCCATCGGCGCCCATCCCACCGGCCTCATCGGCGAGCTGCCCCTCGGGGTACCGGAAAACCTGGTGCCTTATGTCACCCAGACCGCCATCGGCATCCGTAAAGAGCTGAAGGTGTTCGGGGATGATTATGACACTCCCGACGGTTCGGCCATACGCGACTACCTGCATGTCGTCGATCTGGCCAAAGCCCATATCGTAGCCATACGCCGCATCCTCGAAAGGAAACAAAAGAAGAACTATGAAGTTTTCAACCTGGGCACCGGCCGCGGCGTGTCGGTGTTCGAGATCATCCACACCTTCGAGGAGGTGACCGGCGTGAAGGTCAACTATGTGGTCACCGGCCGCCGCCCCGGCGACATCGAAAAGATCTGGGCCGATCCCACTTACGCCAACAAAGAGCTGGGATGGAAGGCCGAAAGCACCCTCGGCGAAGCACTTCTCTCCGCCTGGAAATGGGAACAATACTACCGCGATCACCTGGAAAAGGCAAAACAGTAATCTAATGACATCCTTCCGACAGGCCATCATCATCACCGGCGGCGCCGGCTTTATCGGCTCCCATACGGTGCGTCTCTTCGTCAACAAATATCCGGAGATCCGGATCATCAACCTGGACAAGCTCACCTATGCCGGCAATCTGGAGAACCTCCGGGATATTGAAGGAAAAGAGAACTATCTCTTTGTGAAGGGTGACATCACCGACGAGGGCCTGATCTTTTCGCTTTTTGAAAAATACCCTGTCACGGGCGTGATCCACCTGGCGGCCGAATCGCATGTGGACCGTTCCATCACCAACCCCCTGGAGTTCATACAGACCAACATCATCGGTACAGTGACTCTGATGAACGCCGCCCGGGAGGCATGGAAAGAGCAACCCGAAGGGAAGCGCTTCTACCAGATCTCCACCGACGAGGTGTATGGCAGCCTGGGAGCGGAAGGATACTTCACCGAGAGCACACCCTATAACCCGCAGAGCCCGTACTCGGCCTCGAAGGCCGGCGCCGACCATTTTGTACGGGCCTACGGCAACACCTACGGACTGCCCCATGTCATCACCAATTGCTCCAACAATTACGGACCTTTCCAGTTCCCCGAGAAACTGATCCCCCTGACCATTAACAATATCCTTCATAAAAAGCCCATCCCGGTCTACGGAAAAGGGGAGAACATCCGCGACTGGCTGTATGTGGAAGACCATGCCCGGGCCATCGACCTGGTCTTTTTCCAGGGCCGCAACGGCAGGACATACAATATCGGGGGAAACAATGAGTGGAAGAACATCGATCTGGTGAAAAAGTTGTGTGACATCACCGACCGTCTGCTGGACCGCCCCGCAGGATCATCCCGCGGACTGATCACCTTCGTCAGAGACCGCGCCGGCCACGACCTGCGCTATGCCATCGACTCGTCGCGGATACGCGATGAGCTGGGATGGCAGCCTGAAACCTCCTTCGACGATGGCCTGACCAAAACCGTGCAATGGTATCTCGACAACACCGAATGGCTCGAACACATCACCACGGGTGCGTATGCGAAATACTACGAACAACAGTATGGAACGACGAACGATGAATGATGATCGATGAACCTGAAACCTGGAACCTGGAACCTGAAACCTGGAACCTGGAACTATATTTCCGTGTACATTAAGATCAGCCGCATGGGCCGGCTGTTATCCCACGCGTTCATGATGAGGCGGTCCATGCCAAAGGCCGGATTATCGGCTGTGATATAGTAATCCCTGCTGTCGCTTTTCCCCGTAAGATAATCCTGCAACTGCTTGGTAAAATTGATGTAATAGGCATCATCATCCTCATTGTACTGCCCGTCATAGAACTCGGGGACCTGACGGTCCACAACATCTTTGAATAGGCTATCTCCCTGTCTTACGCGCAAGGCCAGCAAAGAAGGTTTGCCCATGGCATATCCCATAGGATCTTCATGATAAGGCACTACCAGCGTGACTTTGTTCAGGACGACCGATGAATCCTTATATCTTTCGAGCCCCGGAATGGACAGTTTGGTATATACTCCGCTAAGACCCTGCATATAACAAACGCTGTC
>WFRO01000414.1 GCA_015486475.1 Bacteroidales bacterium | reverse complement strand
GGCGAGGAGGAGCCGGCCGTGAAGCCGGAGGAGGCACGGGATGTCATCCGCCTCATCGAGCTGGCAATACGAAGCAATGAGGAGAAGAAAGTGGTAGAAGTGAAGTGATAAGGCAAAAGTAATAAGGCAAAAGGCAAAAGGAACGATGATCAATGATCGATGAGTAGGGAGTAACTCCTCAACTCGATACTCTCCGCCCGGCTGACGCCAGTCGGACGGGGATACTCAGAACTCAAAACTTGCAACTCCACACTCCACACTCGAAGTACTCCAAGTACTCCACTCCCAACTATCCTTTGCTACACAGATCTTTGCCAAATAGCCGGGCCACGCCGATGACAAGGAGGCGGATGACCACGATGATGGCATAGATGACCACCGACAGTTCCACGACGGTCCACAGCTGGGTGATGAGCTCTTTCCACTGTGTATGGTAGATGATGATCGCCAGGATGTTCAGCAGGAAGGCGATGACGAAACTGATGCCGAAATATTTCAGCTCTCTTTTCTTGGCTTTGGCAGTAATGACAGTATCTCTCATGATCCTTTCCTGTTAAATGTTTTTAAGCACCAGTTCATCCGGCATGGTCACCACCTTGCGGGTCACCATGGCTTCCCATCCCAGCAGCACGGCGATGGTGGCATAGTAGCCCTGTGCCAGCAGCTCCCTGTATTTTTCACCGGTGAGTACGGCATGTACGAACCCCTCCAGTTCCAGGTGGGTGCCGTCATCATCGATCTCGCCGTCGAAAATGGGGGTACCTGTATCTTTGACCGGTGTGTCGGGCACCCAGCTGGCGCCACCCAGCGGGATATTGTCGAAGACACCATGCTCGATGTTGTTGATCAGCTGCAGGATGCCGGGGGCGGGGGGCGGTGTTTCCGACCACATCAGGCCGGCCTCCAGCTCCATGGTGCCTTTGGGTCCCATGATCTGCTCCTCAAGACCGTAGTGCTTGTTACTGGTCATCGAGTCGTATATTACCTGGGTACCGTCGGGGTAAGCATACACCAGGTTGACATTGTCATATACCTCGCGACCTCTTTTGTTCCAGTAGTTGATGCTACCGGCGCCCATGATCTCGACGGGGTAGTGGCCCAGGATGTAGTTGGCCACCTGCATCTGGTGGGAAGCCAGCTCGGTCATCAACCCCCGCGAGTAGGCCCGGTAAAGACGCCAGTTGATAAAGTGCTCCATGTCGGGATACATGGCGGGGTCGGCGAAAGAGGCCACATTGCCGGCAGGCACATTGCGGCGCCAGTCGTTGTTGCGGTGCCAGTAAGCCCTGATCTGCGTAACGTTGCCGAGCTGGCCGTTGCGTATCAGCTCAAAAGCCCGCAGGTAACCGGGATGGAACATACGCTGGTGACCTATCTGCAGCAACAGGTCCGTCTCCAGGGCCGTATTGACCATCTTCAGTGCATCTTCCGGTTCTTTGGCCATGGACTTCTCGCAAAAGACCTTCTTGCCGGCCTGCAGGGCATCGATGACGATCTGTGCATGGGTGTGCAGCGGCGTGGCGATGACCACGGCATCGAGGTCTTTCATCTCCTCCAGCATTTTGCGGTGGTCTTTGAAGCCTTTGGCCTTGCCTTCCGACATGCGGCGGGCACGCTCCAGGTGAGGCGGGTAGATATCGCAGACCGCCACCACCTCGGCTTCCGGGATGGTCAGCAGGTGCAGGTAGAGCAGATGACCGCGCGAGCCGATGCCGATCATGCCGATGCGGGCCTTGCGGTTGCTCTCTTTGTTCTCTCCGGAAGCATATCCGCGCAGCCAGGAGAGCTGCGAGGCCAGCATCGTCGAACCGGCGATCATGGCCGTTTTCTTGAGAAAATCTCTTCTTGAGGTCTCTTTGTTTTCCACGTGTCAGGGTTTTGGTGCCCCAAAAGTAACAATATTCGCTTTTTGATTCAAATAATTGATGAGGATTATTCCGGATCCGGGAAAACGGGACAGCAGAGTGTTGTAATTCTCCTTATCTGCAGCCAGAAAAACGGTAGAGAGCACCTCAGCCGTGAAAGGATCGGGATGTTGTGCCGAGACACTTTTCCATCCTTTTACCGGTTCGCCTGTGAGCGGATTCAGTACGTGCAGGTGCAGTCCCTCACCCCGGGGCAGGCGTTGTGCCGACACCCCGCTGGTGGAGAGACTGCTGTCGTGCAGGGAGAAGAGATAAACGTTCCGGGATGGATCGAAGATATCCGGGATGCCCACAGGCCAGTGCGGGCCGTGGGGATGATGGCCCAGGGCCAGGATGCTGCTGCCGCCGAAGCTCAGCAAGGCATTCCGGATCCCTTCCTCCTGCAGGATCCTGCTCACCTCACGCAGGGCCACCCCCTTGCCGAAGCCGCCGGGATCGATGCCTGTGTCCCGCGAAAGGAAGGAGACCCTCTTCTCTGCAGGATCCAGCACCACCTCTGCCCATCTGCCGTGAAGAGGTGAACCCTCTGCTCCTTTGGCTTCCTGCGATCCTTCCTGCTGCCAGTACTCCTGCAGGCCCAGGATGGCCGGGTCGAAGAGTCCCTCTGTGAGCCGATGGTAGCGGTCACACTCCTCCAGGACAGCGAACACTTTTTCATCCACGGTCACGGGATGGTCCGCCGCCTCCCGGTTGATGCGGGAGATGTCACTGTCATCACGGAAACGGCTGAGCCGCTCCTCCCACCACCGGACCTCCTCTTCCATCCGTCCGGCCAATGCCTCCAGATGTGGAGAGGTTTCCTGCGGGATCACCATTTCAAACCGGGTACCCATGGCGTAAAAGCTGCGATAGAAAATATTATTTGTCATCTTTTAAACAATGATTGAATGCGTGAATGAGTGAATGATTGAAAATCGTGAACTATGAACTGTGAACTATGAAC
>WFRO01000413.1 GCA_015486475.1 Bacteroidales bacterium | reverse complement strand
TACCGGTTTTTGCCTTTTATGCCCCGGCGTTTTTTCAGCAGCTCTGCTTTAAGGGTTTCCCGGTATTCCTTTTCGTCCAGCTCTGCCAGGGCTTTGTCAATGAAATCGGCGGGGATATTTTTCTGTTTCAGGACGGTGCGTATCTTGATGCGGCCCCATTTGCGGAAGGTGTGTTGCTGGCGGGTATAGGCTTTGGCGTAGCGCAGGTCGTCGACGAAATTTTTTTCTGTCAGCACCTGCAGCACTTTTTGGGCAGTGGTTTCGTCGGCGCCCCATTCTTTCAGCTTGGCGAGGATGTCGCTGCTGCATTTCTCCTGCCTGCTGCAGAGGCGCATGGCGCGGTCAAGGGACTGGGAGTAGTTCATGGTTGGTAGTTCGTGGTTCGTGGTTGGTGGTTGGTGGTTCGTGGTTTGAGGTTTAGGGTTGGGGGTTGTATGCTGTTACAAAACGTTTTTTGCCGTTGATGTCGCGGATCACTCCGGTTTTATCGAATCCCTGCTGCTCAAACAATATTTTTACTGCTTCAGCATATCTTTCATGGCATTCGACCATCAGCAGGCCCTCCTTAGCCAGGTATTTACCGGCATAACCGGCAATAGCCCGGTAGAAGAGCAAAGGGTCCCGGTCGGGCACAAAGAGGGCTCCGGACGGCTCATATTCTCTTACCTCCGGTTGCAGGCCCTTTTTTTCGGAGAGGGGAATGTAAGGCGGGTTGGAGACTATACACTGCAGTCTCTTTTTCGGGGGGCTCCCCGGGTGCAGTATGTCCTCCCGGTAAAAATGCACCGTCACTCTGTTGAGGCGGGCGTTCTCGCGGGCGGTTTCCAGCGCTTCCCCGGAGATGTCCGAGGCCACGACCGTCGCCTGCGGCAGGTTTTTTGCGAGGGCTATGGCGATGCATCCGCTCCCGGTGCCGATGTCCAGGATCGTGAAAGGTTCTTTTTTCTTTTCCAGCAAACGGATCACCCGGTCCGCCAGCTCTTCGGTCTCGGGGCGGGGGATGAGCACTGACGGGTTCAGGGTAATACGGCAGTGGTAAAAAGTCGTCTCTCCCAGGACATATTGCAGGGGTTTGCGGGCTTTCAATTGCCGGAGAATATTATTAACTTTCGGCAACAGTTCCTGCGGGAAGGGCAGCGCACCGTCACGCAGCAGTTGTGTGTGACTGCGGCCGCTCACCGCTTCCGTCACCAGACGGGCCAGGTTGCGGGCTTCCGCCGGATCATGGTCCTCCTGCAATTGGCGGGTAAGGTAACGGATGAGGCTGTCGAAAGTGTGCGGGGACTGCATAGGTCAAAGATACAAAGCTTGTCAGGATGAGCCAAAAGGAACAGGATGAAAGGTACATGCGGCGTTGTCTGGAGCTGGCACGCCGGGGGCTGGGCACCACCTGGCCCAACCCGCTCGTGGGGGCGGTGATCGTTCATGAAGGACATATCATCGGCGAGGGGTTCCATTACCGCAGCGGCGAGCCCCATGCCGAGGTGCTGGCCGTCCGGTCGGTGAAGGATAAGGAATTACTGAAGACCTCCACCCTGTACGTTAACCTGGAGCCTTGTTCGCACCATGGCAGGACACCCCCCTGTGCCGACATGATCGTGCGCGAAGGTATCCCGCGTGTTGTCGTAGGAACGATAGATACCACCGATAAGGTACGGGGGCAGGGTGTCGTCCGTATGCAGGAAGGGGGCGTGGAGGTGATCACGGGCGTGCTGGAAGAGGAGAGCCGTTATATAAATCGCCGGTTCTTTACTTATCATGAGAAAAAAAGACCTTACATCCTCCTGAAATGGGCGGAGAGCGCGGATGGATTCCTGGATGAAGAACGTCTGCCCGGACAGGAAGGCCCCAACTGGATCAGCGGAACGGTGGGACGGCAGGCGGTGCACCGCTGGCGCACACAGGAGCAGGCCATTCTTGTGGGACGCAAGACGGCCGTGATCGACAACCCGGCGCTCACCTCCCGCGAGTGGTGGGGCCGCAACCCCCTGCGCCTGGTCATCGACAGGGAGCTGAGCCTGCCTCCTGCGCTGCAGCTGTTCGATGATGAGGCGCCGACGATCATCTTTAACAACGTGAAAACGAAAAAACTTACCCACCCGGAACCGGTGAAGATAGACTTCTCCCAACCCATCCTGCCGCAGATCCTCGACGAACTGTATGAACGGCAGATCCAGTCGCTGATCGTCGAAGGAGGCGCATATACGCTGGAACAGTTCATACGGGAAGATCTGTGGGACGAAGCCCGTGTGTTCAGGGGAGAACGCTACTTCCACAAAGGGGTGAAAGCTCCTTCCCCCGGGCGCCAGCCCAAAGAGATCATGCCCCTGGTCGACTCGGTCTGTCACCTGTTCTTCAGGACAGATCATTTCTGATCTCCCGGAAGCAACGCTCCCGTTATTCTTTCGTCATTATTAAAGAACGGGGCCGGACAAATACCGGAATTTCAGGGAAATTATTATTTTTACGTTTCAACGGCAGAAAAAATAATGAAAAATATTGCACTCTTTTTCCTGCTTTTCTTTTCCGGTCTCCTGTTGCTGGAAGCCCAGGAAGAGAACCGTACCGTCTATTCAGAAGCGGCCGGCCGGAAGATCCTGCTGGGATACGGTAACCGTGCAGGGATGGAGCAGGAACCCTTCCGTAAGTGGTTTTCCGGGGAGTATGACGCATACCGGCCCGACACGGCCCTGTTGCGAATGATGGATTGTCCCCTGCTGGAGGAGATGATGATCACCGTGGTCATGGGCACATGGTGTCCCGACAGCCGGCGGGAAGTGCCCCGTTTTTATAAGGTGGCCGATGCGCTGAACCTCCCGGACGATCACATCCGCGTGATCTATGTGGACCGCGACAAGAAAGCCCCCGGCATCGATACGGACAGTCTGCTGATCCAGCGGGTGCCTACCTTCATCTTTACCCTCGACGGGCTGGAAATGGGGCGTATCGTGGAGGTGCCGCACGGCAGCTTTGAAAAAGAGATCAGGAAGATCTGCCGGAAAGTGGCAGGAGAGATGTAGAGAAAAATAACACGGAAAAATATACAAGATCATGGAAGAACTGAAAGAAAAGACCAATGCCGGGCAGGGTTTCGGTATAGCGGCCCTGGTGCTGGGCATCATTGCTCTGATCACAGCTCCCATCCCCTGCGTGGGTATCCTGGCCCTGATACCGGGGATGCTGGGGATCATCTTTGCCATTGTGGCGCTGGTACAGGCCAGCCAGGGACAGGGGGCCAAGGGCCTCATCATCACCGCCCTGGTCATATCCGTCCTGGGCACCTCCATCTCCACCGTATGGGTGCTCATCATCTCCAGCCCGCCCGTGATGACCCATGCAGGGTTCAGAGGACTGACCCGCCAGCTGAAGACCCTGCAACACGAACTGGAGGGACTGGAGGATGAAGTGGATACTTCCGGTAACTATACGATCACCATCAAAAAAACGATCCAGGTGACCGGAAATGATAAAGAAAAACTCCTCGAGGAGCTGGAAGAGGATGACACTACCGGGGAAACAACAGAGAAGGTAGATACGGTGGTGGTGAAGATCCAAAAGAAATAAAAGGACAGGTGGGGCCGGTCATGTCGGACCACAGGAGTTACCAGACGGTCAATCTTCTTTTTGCCGGAGCGATCCTTTTGGTATTCGCCTATTCGCTGGCCTATCCACCCACAGGGGAGCATCCGGTACCTTCTTTTTATACGCTCCTTTCCGGTCAGCCTTCACCTACGGCCGGCTTGTCCCGCAGTTTTTCCGCCATCCTCCGGGGAGATCTGTCACTGGCCCGTGACCTGAGCCCTTACGGGATCCCCCTCTTTTTGTTTTTGCTGGTACAGCTCATTATGAGGATCACGGCTTTCGTGTTGCTCAGGAGACATGTGCTGCCCCTGCGCCGGATCCTCCCGGCAGATGTGATCCTCTCTGTGCTCCTGTTCCTGCTGTGCTATGGCAGCCTCCTGAAACTGCTCATGCAAAGAATATAAGCTCTTCCTTTTAAACCACGAACCCCGTCCGAACGGATGAATCCCTGTCTGCCGCCAGGCAGGCGTTCATCCGGGCGGGCATGAACCACGAACCACGAACCACGAACCACGAACTATGAACTATGAACTACGAACCACGAACTGTTAACTCCTCCAGCGTAAAGATCCTGCCGGCCCGGTATCCTTTGGGTGTTTCTTTCAGGGTGCAGCATTCATGGTATAGGTCGTGCTGGAAGAAGAGGATGTATTGGTTCTCATAAGCTTCTTTCAGGAAGGCAGCTTTTTCCTCCAGGGTGATAAGCGGCTCAATGTCGTATGCCATGTTCCACACCAGGGGCAGGTGGGCCACCGAGGGGATGAGGTCGGCCATAAAAACCAGTGTGCGATCTTTATAATGAATAAAAGGGATGATCTGTCCGCGGGTATGACCGTTGTAGATCCTCAGCTCCACGCCCGGAGCGATCTCTCCGGGTTTTTCCAACAGCTCCAGTTGGCCGCTTTCCTGCATGGGCAGGATGTTCTCGGGGAGGAAAGCATCTTTTTCGCGCGGGTTGGGATGGGTGGCCCATTCCCAGTGGGAACGGCTGATGCGGTAGGTGGCGTTAGGGAAGACGGGCTCATAGCCGCTGCGGTCGCGGTTGTACCGGATGCCTCCGCCGCAATGATCGGCATGGAGATGGGTAAGCACCATGTCGGTGATGTCTTCGGGGGCATAGCCGGCCTTGCGGAGGCCGCCCTCCAGGCCGTCACCGCCGTTGAGCCAGACATATTTAAAAAATTTCTCATCCTGCTTGTCACCGTAGCCGTTGTCGATGAGGATGCGGCGGTTGCCCGTATCTATGAGCAACGACCGCAGGGCCCAGTTGCAGAGGTTTTGCTCATCGGCAGGATAAACCTTTTGCCAGAGGGTCTTGGGCACCACGCCGAACATGGCGCCGCCGTCAATCCTGAAGTTGGAGATGTGAATGGGGAAGAGGTTCATGGTTGGTGGTTAGTGGTTGGTGGTTAGTGGTTAGTGGTT
>WFRO01000412.1 GCA_015486475.1 Bacteroidales bacterium | reverse complement strand
CCCGCCTGATAACCGAAGAACTGATTATACATGCCTGTGGTTATATTCTTTCCGCTCTCGTGGCCGATAAAATAATTCTCTTTGGTCAGGTCCATCAGCTGGGTCGTACCCCCTTTGTTTATATTAAATCCACCAATGGCAAAGCCGCCCCGCGGTCCTTTGGAATCCGACTGGTCGTAATAAATGTTGGTCCCATTGCGCGTGACCTGCATCAGGGTCTGCGGCTCTCCCTTGTTTATTCCGAAACCTCCGATGGCAAAGCCGCCCCGCGGTCCTTTCCCCGACGAGGCCTTCACATACATGCGGATCGAATCATTGTACACGGCAAAGACCGTCTGCCCGTCTTTCCGTTTCACCTCGAACAACGGCTTGGAGCTTGCTACATCATCCCCCTGTACTGCCAGTTTCGAACCATGCACCTCTTCGGTGCCTACTCCTACACTTCCGGCATACAACAGAGTATCTGCATTTTTATGCCAGCCCGGATTATCCAGGTAGGTTGAAAGATCGACCTGCGTGGCTCCGCTGCGGCCCGTGATCGTCAGGATATTCCCTTCCAGATGAAGGTCCTGAAGCTCATTCTGGGGATCGGCGTCGGCGTCATCAATGTAATTGCCCAGATCAATGACCGTAGGGTTGCCATTCTTTGTCAGGCTCAACAGGTTGCCGTTGAGCTGCAGGTCCTGGATCTCGTTCTGCGGGTCTGCATCGGCATCATCCTTGTCAGCCACATTTTGTGCATACATGGCAAAGGGCACCGGCAACAGGGCCGCCTCCCCCATGCTGTGATAACCGTTACCGTCCTGCAGATCGACCGATACCTGCAGGTAATAATCTCCTGCCGACCAGTCAATGTCGCCGAAAGAGGAGACCGTGCCGCTCACAAAAGCAGCATCCGGGTCCCCTACCCTCAAGGTCATCAGTCCCAGATCATTGGTGGTAACCGTATGTTCTTCTTCCCAGATCAAAGTGCCGGTACTCCCGCCTTCCAGTATACCGATCTTTACCTTGATGTCCTGGTTTTTCATCAGCGCCCCCGCATCATCCCGCAACACCGCCTGGTAATTGAAACCTTGCGGCATCTGCGCAAATGCCATCCCTATAGCCAGGATGACAAAAGTAAAAAGTAAAAAAATGTGTTTCATGATATTTGGGTTTTGGTTTAGCTCTAATAATTATGGTTCCACGTTTTCATTCTTGTATCCGGTAATATTTATCGTATTTTTACATGTGATCTTCAGTCATAAATCATTCTGAGTATCTTGAATATCAACATTAAATGTACGCATACAGAATAAAAAAGATACTTTTCTTTGACCAGAACCCGGGAATTTATGATAAATATCAAGGATCACGATCATTATTACGGTGATACAAAACTATTTAAGGCCAAGTTACGAAAAAAAGAACACATTATCAATCTGCCTGAAAGTATCCCGGTCAAACACCTGAGCCCATGCATTTCCCCTTTTATGACTTATGACATTTAATTTTCTGTGAAAGTTGCATACTTTTGTATTTCTTTCTCATCCATTTTGATCAATTTTATACTGCACTCAATACCCGATCGCATCATGAAAAGAACAAAGCATTTCTTCCTTTTTGTTTTCATAGTTTTTCTGATCCCTGCATTTGCTGTCTCCCAGGACACCTTGCCTGTTCTTACAAAAAAGGATTATGATCAATGGCAGATCCTGTCACAAACGGATATTTCTCCCGATGGTAAATGGGTCGCTTACCGGATCACACGGGTGGAAGGAAATGACACCCTTTTCATCAGGTCCATGGATCCCGCAAACGACACCACCTATGCCTTTGCTTTCGGGTCCGGTATCCTATTCTCCAGAAATTCCCGTTGGGCAGCATTCCGTATCGGCTATCCGGAAAAAGAGATGGAGGCCAAAAAGGAAAAACACCAGCCGGTGAAATACAAGATGATGTTGCTCCGTCTGGCAGATGGAAAAACACAGCTTTTCAAAGACATCCAGTCTTTTGACTTTGCCCGTACCTCTGCTTTTCTGGCCATGAAAAGCTACAAGCCGGACAAAAGCAAGGCCAAAGGGAGTGATCTCATCCTGCGTGATCTCCGTACCGGCAACTCCCAGAATTTCGGGAATACCACCGAGTGGAAATTCAACAAGCCCGGCGACCGCCTGGCCTGGATTACCGACGCGGTGAACAAGAACGGGAACAATGTCAGCCTGCTGGACCTCGCAGAAAACAGGATCACCATCCTGGCCAGCGATACCAGCACATTCCGGGATCTTTCCTGGGAGAAAGAGGGTCGTGCCCTCGCTTTCCTGAAAGCGGTCTATGATACCCTCCATACACAACCCACCCATCATGTCCTTGCTTTCCGGGATATCTACCATCCGGAGAATAAAACAGAGATCATCCCCGAAAAGATCACCGGCTTCCCGGATTCCATGCGCATCAAAGAATCTTACAGTCCGCAATGGTCGAAAGACCTTTCCATCCTCTATTTTGGCATAGACAAATGGACCCCGAAACCCAAAAAAGACAAAAAAAAGAAAAAGGAGAAGAAAGAGAAAGAACCGGGTGT
>WFRO01000411.1 GCA_015486475.1 Bacteroidales bacterium | reverse complement strand
GTCAGACTGCGTAAGGAAGATTCTGTGGAATCGTTCCTCAGCTTTTATATGGGGAAGAACACGCCCGACCGCCAGGAATTCATCATCAACAACCTTCGTGTCGAAGAGGACCTGGTGGAGGCATGACAAGTTCGAAGCTCGAAGCTCGATGCGCGAAGGGGGGAAGTCGAAGAGTGGGAAAAGTATGAAAAGTGGGAAAAGGTGCTGGTTGCATGGTGCAAGGTGCTGGTTGCTGGTTGCTGGTTGCTGGGTGCAGGGTGGAATGATTGAATGATTGAATGTGTGAATGCTTGAAAATAGTAACTCCAAACTCCAACCTCTAGGCACTCCACACTCCACACTTAAAGCACTCTAAACTATACTTTTACAGGAGTAGTGTTATTTTAGGATAATATGGACGAAGAGGAAAAAAGAGAACAGGAAAAGTTACAGAAGGAGGAGCAGGCCGTCCCGGCAGCGGAAGAGCCGGTGGTCCCCGGTGACAACGGTGAGGGCGACGGTCCGGCGGAGTTGCTGAAGGTGGCCCATCTCTCGGGGATGTACCGCGACTGGTTCCTCGACTATGCCTCCTACGTGATCATGGAGCGGGCCGTGCCCAATGTAGTGGACGGTCTCAAGCCCGTGCAGCGGCGTATCCTCCATGCCATGAAGCAGCTCGACGACGGGCGTTACAACAAGGTGGCCAACATCATCGGTCACACCATGCAGTACCATCCCCACGGGGATGCTTCCATCGGTGATGCGCTGGTGCAGTTGGGGCAGAAGAACCTGCTGATAGACACACAGGGCAACTGGGGCAACATCCTCACCGGCGACAGCGCCGCCGCACCCCGTTATATCGAGGCACGACTCTCGAAGTTCGCTCTCGAGGTGGTCTTCAACAACAAGACCACCGAATGGAAGCTCTCCTACGACGGCCGCAACAAAGAGCCGGTGACCCTGCCGGTGAAATTTCCCCTTTTGCTGGCCCTCGGCGGTGAGGGGATCGCCGTGGGTCTGGCCTCCAAGATCCTGCCGCACAACTTCAATGAGCTGTGCGATGCCTCCATCAGCTATCTCAGGGGAAAAGAATTCGAGCTGCTGCCCGATTTCCCGACGGGCGGCCTGGCTGACTTCACCCGGTACAACGACGGTCTGCGGGGCGGACAGATCAGGGTCAGGGCCCGCATCGCTAAGCGCGACAAGAAAACGCTGGTCATCACCGAAATTCCGTACGGCAAGACCACCGGCACGCTTATTGACTCGATCATCAGGGCTAACGACAAGGGTAAGATCAAGGTGAAGAAGATCGATGACAACACAGCCGAGAACGTGGAGATCGTCATCCACCTGGCGCCGGGGGTGTCGCCCGACAAGACCATCGACGCCCTCTATGCCTTCACCGACTGTGAGGTGCCTATCTCCCCAAATGCCTGCATCATCGATGGCGACAAGCCCAGTTTCATGGGTATCAAGGAGATCCTGCGCCGCTCGGCCGAACAGACCAAATACCTGCTGGGCCGTGAGCTGGAGATACGTAAGGGAGAGCTGGAGGAAGCGTGGCACCTCTCTTCGCTGGAGAAGATCTTCATCGAGAACAGGATCTACCGCGATATTGAGGAGTGCGAAACCTGGGAGGCTGTGGTCAAAGCCATCGACAAAGGACTGGCCCCCTTCAGGAAGCTTTTCTATCGGGAAATCACCCACGACGACATCGTCCACCTGACGGAGATAAAGATCAAGCGCATCTCCAAATACGATGTGAAGAAAGCCGAAGAGGCCATTCGTGCCATCGAGGAGGAGCTCGAAGAGGTGAAGAACCACCTGGCCAACCTCAACGACTATACCATCAACTACTACAAGCAGATCAAAAAGAAATACGGGAAGGACTATCCGCGGAAGACTGAGATACGCAACTTCGAGACCATTGTCGCCACCAAGGTGGCCGTGGCCAACGCCCGCCTGTACGTTAACCGCAAGGAAGGCTTTGTGGGGACAGGCCTGAAAAAGGACGAGTTCGTCACCGAATGTTCCGACATCGACGATATGATCGTTTTCCTGCGTGACGGGCGGTACATCGTTACCAGGGTCACTGACAAGGCCTTCATCGGCAAGGATATCATCCATGTGGGGATCTTCAAGAAGAACGACAGCCGCACGGTGTACAACGTGATCTACCGTGACGGACGGGAGCCGCGTTATCTGGTGAAACGGTTTGCCGTCACGGGCGTGACGCGCGACAAAGAGTACAATGTAACACGGGGCAAGACCGGCTCACGCATCTTTTACTTCAGTGCCAACCCGAACGGTGAGGCTGAGGTGGTGCGGGTGCACCTGCGGCCGCGGCCCCGGATGAAGAAGACGGCTTTTGATTTCGATTTCGGCACCCAGGCCATCAAGGGGCGTAACTCCATGGGCAACCTGCTTACTAAGAACCCCGTACTGAATATCAATATGAAAGAGAAGGGGGTCTCGACCCTCGGCGGCCGCAAGATCTGGTTCGACGATACCGTGCTGCGTCTCAACGCTGACGGCCGGGGCATGTTCCTCGGCGAGTTCAGCGGCGAGGACAGGATCCTGGTGGTGCGCAAGAACGGCAGCTTCCGCACAACCAACTTCGACCTGGAGAATCATTATGAAGATGATATCCTCCTGATCAGCAAGTTCGATGACAAAAAAGTGTGGTCGGCGGTCTATTTCGATGCCGACCAGGGGTTTTACTATGTCAAGCGTTTCTCCTTCGAGCCGACGGAGAAGCTGCAGTCATTTATCGGCGACAACCCGGAGTCGAAGCTGGTGAGTCTCACCGAGGTGGAGTATCCGCGTCTGGAGGTGAGCTTCGGCGGCAAGAACAAAGGCAGGGCGCCGGAGATCATCGAGGTGGCAGAATTTATCGGTGTCAAGAGTTTCCGTGCACGTGGCAAACGCCTCACCAACTACCAGGTGGACAACATCCGTGAGCTGGAGCCGGTGGTACGTAAGGAAGATGAACCTGACGACGACCTCCTGGTGGTGGACGAGACACAACCGGTGGAGCCGGTGCCGGAAGAGGAGAAGAAGAAAGGACCGAAGCCACCGGACGATACCCCGCCACCGGATGACGGAGCCCAGATGACGCTGGATCTGGGATAGGTAGCGGTTCGTGGTTCGTGGTTTGTGGTTGGTAGTTCGTGGTTATGAAATTCAAATAGTTTCCCTGAGAGCAATTTTCAATGAGGGTTTTTCTGATCGGTTTTATGGGTTCGGGCAAGACCACCTACGGGCGGGAGCTGGCGGAGCGTGCCGGAAAGGCATTCATCGACCTGGATGAGGTGATCGAGGCGGAGGCGGGGAAGAGCATCACGGAGATCTTTGCCGGCGGGGGAGAGGAGCGCTTCCGGGTGCTGGAGCATGAGACCCTCCGCAGGGCCATCGCCACCAATCCCGAAGCGGTCATCGCCGTGGGAGGCGGCACCCCCTGTTACTTCAATAACATGGACCTGATGAACGGGTCCGGCACTACCATCTACCTGCAACACCCCCCGGAGGTGCTGGCCGCCTACCTGGAGGAGGAACCCGACAAGCGCCCACTCATCTCCGGCATGGACCAGGAGGAACTGCGTGAATATATTGCCGGCAAGCTGCAGGAACGGGAGCCTTTTTACCGGCAGGCACAGGTCATCCTGAAGTGGCCGGATATCTCAGCGGCGGCTTTGCTGCGGTTCGTGGTTCGTAGTTTGTAGTTCGTAGTTGGTGGTTTGTGGTATCTCACCTAGCACCCAGCACCCCCGTCCGAACGGATGACTCCCTGTCTGCCGCCAGGCAGGCGTTCATCCGGGCGGGCAGCACCTTCTTCATCCTTTTTTTGTAACTTTGCCTTCCTTTGATCGTGGTATGATGAAACTGACCCTGATCCTGTTATTGTTATTCGTTCTGCCCTGCCACAGGCCGGCGCTTGAGGTGATCGACGCCACCTCCGTGCAGCATCTGCCCGGGCGGAAGGAATCTCCCGTGGTGACACAGTACGATGTGACCGTGGTGGTCAGGAAAAATTCGGATATTTTAGTGATCGGTAAAATATTCATAGCTAATACCCCTTGTGAAGTAAAGGTGCTGGATCCTGCCTCCGGGAAACCGGTGGAGAGTTTTGAGAAGGGGGATACCCTGCTGCTGCGGGCCTCCCGTTATGAGAAGGAAGAGAATCCTTCTGATGCCACATCCCTGCTGCCGGAAGCTTATGCCGGGGAGGAGATGGTCATCGCCTGCCGCCTGCGGGGAAAACAGGTCTGGTTCCCGGTAAAAGAGATCCGGCGGATGCCGGGAAGAACAGATCTTTGAACCATGTTGAATACTTAAACGAGATAATAAAATGGAAGAAAAGAGAAAAGTAATGCTGATGATCCTGGATGGATGGGGCGAAGGGGATCATTCGAAAGCGGATGTGATCTGGAACACTCCCACTCCCAACATCGACCGGCTGAAAGAAAAGTATCCTCATGCCACCCTGTATACTTCAGGGGAGAACGTGGGCCTGCCGGAAGGGCAGATGGGCAATTCGGAGGTGGGGCACCTCAACATCGGTGCCGGCCGCATCGTCTATCAGGACCTGGTGAAGATCAACAAGGCCGTCGCCGACGGCAGCATTGAGAAAAACCCTGTGCTGACGGAGGCATTCCGCTATGCCCGTGACAATGACAAAGCGGTGCACTTCCTGGGGCTGGTCTCCGACGGGGGTGTGCACTCCCTCGACAAACATCTGTACAAGCTCTGTGACATGACCGGCGACTACGGTCTGCAAAGGGTCTATGTCCATGCCCTCACCGACGGCCGTGACACCGACCCGCGCAGCGGCATCGGTTACATGAAGAGCCTGCTGGAACACCTTGGCCACTCCAACGGGCAGGTGGCCACCATCACGGGGCGTTATTACACCATGGACCGGGACAAACGGTGGGAACGGGTGAAGGTGGGTTACGATGCTATGGTTTATGGCAAAGGAACACCCGCCACCGACCTGCTGAAGGCCATGCAGGACTCTTACGACGAGGGGGTGACCGACGAGTTCATCCAGCCCATCATCCACGTCAATGAAAATGGAGAGCCGGTGGGGACCATTCAGGAAGGTGATGTGATGATCTGCTTCAACTTCCGTACCGACCGGCTGCGGGAGATCACCATCGCCCTCACGCAGCAGGACATGCCGGAGCACGGCATGCACACCATCCCACTGTACTACCTCACCATGACGCGGTACGACGACTCTTTCAAAGGTGTCCATATCATCTACGATAAGGAGAATGTGCAGAATACGCTGGGTGAACTGGTCTCAAAAGCCGGGATGAAGCAGATCCGTATTGCCGAGACGGAGAAGTATGCCCATGTGACCTTTTTCTTCTCCGGAGGACGGGAGGAGGAGTACCCCGGCGAGAAACGCATCCTGATCCCCTCGCCCAGGGTGGCCACCTACGACCTGAAGCCCGAGATGAGCGCCTATGAGGTGAAGGATGCCATCGTGCAGGAGCTGGCAAAGGAGGAGGCCTCGCTGGTGGTGCTCAACTTTGCCAACGGCGACATGGTAGGACATACGGGCGTGTATGAGGCCATCGTGAAGGCGGTGAAAGCGGTGGACGAGTGTGTGGGGGAGGTGGTGGATGCCGCCACGGCCCACGGCTATGAGGTGGTGATCATCGCCGACCACGGCAATGCCGACTACGCGGTCAACCCCGACGGCACGCCCAATACGGCTCACTCGCTCAACCCCGTGCCCATCATTGTGGTCTCCGACCGCGTGGAAAAGGTGGAGAAAGGCATCCTGGCCGATGTGGCCCCCACCCTCCTGAAGCTCATGGGTATGCCCCAGCCGGAGGAGATGACGGGGAAACCGCTGGTAAAGTTCGAAGCTTGATGCTCCCCGTCCGAACGGATGAATCCGTTCATCCGGGCGGGGATTGGCGAAGCTCGAAGGAGAGTAAAAAATGAAAAATAATCGCGATCACCCGGCCTTCGGCTGGCAAAGGAGAAGCTAATTTCGTGAGGGCGCAGCCCAAACTAATTTCAACTTAATTTCAGCTGCGTAGCAGCGTAATGACTTAACTCGCAACCCGATACTCATAACCCGATACTGATTTGTTAAAGATCCAGCATACCCTTGTAAGCCTCGATGTGATCGAGAAGCACTTTGTCTGCGATCTGCAGAAGTGCAGGGGGATCTGCTGTGTGCATGGGGATTCCGGTGCCCCTCTTGAGCAGGAGGAGGCGGAGCAGCTGGAGCGCCTGTACGATAAGTACAAGGGATTTATGCAGGAGGAGGGCCGGCAGGCCATAGAGGCGCAGGGCACCTCGGTCATCGACAGCGACGGTGACCTGGTCACGCCCCTCATCCACGGGAAAGAGTGTGCCTATGCTTTCCGCGACCGGGACGGTATCTACAAATGTGCCATAGAGACGGCCTGGCAAAAGAAGAAGATCCCTTTCCGCAAGCCGGTCTCCTGTCATCTGTTCCCGGTGCGGCTGCAGGAGTATGAGGATTTCACTGCGGTCAATTTCGAGTTCTGGAAAGACTGCCGCCCCGCCCTCGAACTGGGCCGGAAGAAGAACATGCGGGTTTACGAATTCCTGCAGGAGGCCCTCACCCGGCGTTTTGGCCGGGAATGGTACCGGGAACTGAAAGGAGCGGCCAAAGCCTATCTGCAACAGTTCCACGGACTGCAAAGCGAAGAGTGATGGTAAAATAATGAATTACATATCCTGCCCGCCCCCCTGACCCCCTAAAGGGGGCACCCCTGCTCACGCTTGCTAAGGACTTGCGGGTAGGCTTCCCCTTTAGGGGACCGAGGGGGTGCGAAGGGTAAAAGGTGCATAGGATGCATCATAATAGAGTTGACTAATCACTGGTGTTCCGGTAAGAAAGAAAAGAATAATATTAATAATTAAGCATATAATAAAATGAAAAAAGCGGTCGAATACATTGAGAAAAACAGGGAGCGGTTCCTGGAGGAACTGTTCGGACTGATACGTATTCCTTCGGTGAGTGCCGATCCGGTGCACAAGGAGGATATGCTGCGTGCCACGGAGTACCTGCGGGACAACCTGCTGGCCTCGGGGGCCGACCAGGCGGAGGTGATCCCTACCGAAGGACATCCTGTTGTTTATGCAGAGAAGGTTACGGATCCTTCCCTGCCCACGGTGCTGATCTACGGGCATTATGATGTGCAGCCTGCCGAGCCGTTGGAACTTTGGGATTCCCCGCCTTTTGAGCCGGAGGTGCGCGAAGGGAAGATCTATGCACGCGGTGCCGACGATGATAAGGGCCAGATGTTCATGCATGTGAAGGCTTTCGAGGCGATGGTGCATACGGACACCCTGCCCTGCAATGTGAAATTCATGATCGAGGGGGAGGAGGAGATAGGCTCTCCCAGTCTGAAGAAATTCTGCAGCGACCACAAGGAGATGCTGGCTGCAGACGTGATCCTCATCTCCGACACCACCATGCTGGCGCCCGATATCCCGTCCATCACGGTGGGGCTGCGGGGACTGGCTTACATGGAGGTGGAAGTGACCGGTCCCAACCGTGACCTGCACTCGGGGCTGTACGGCGGGGCTGTCATGAACCCGGCCAACGCCCTGGCAAAGATGATCGCTGCCCTCACCGATGAGGATCACCGCATCACCATCCCCGGCTTTTATGATGATGTGCTGGAGGTGAGTGAGGAGGAGCGGGCCGAGATGGCCAAAGCGCCATTTGATCCGGAGGCTTTCCGCCGGTCGATCGGCATTGAGAGAGAGGTGGGCGAGAAAGGTTTCACCACGCCCGAGCGCACCGGCATTCGTCCGTCGCTGGATGTCAACGGTATCTGGGGCGGCTATACCGGCGAGGGGGCCAAGACGGTGTTGCCGGCGAAAGCCTATGCCAAGATCTCCATGCGCCTGGTGCCCCACCAGCGGTCGGAGAAGATCGCAAAACTTTTTGCTGAATACTTCCCCACACTGGCTCCCGGGGGGGTGACGGTAAAGGTGGAATACCTGCATGGCGGGGAGGGGTATGTAAGTCCCATCACCTCCGTCGAATACCAGGCGGCTGCCAAAGCCATGGAAGAGACCTTCGGGAAGAAGCCCATACCGGTGCGTAGCGGCGGCAGCATACCCATCGTGTCCGTATTCGAGGATGTGCTGGGCATCAAATCGATCCTCATGGGCTTCGGCCTCGACGAGGATGCTATCCACTCGCCCAACGAGAGTTATCCGCTCTTCAATTTCTACAAAGGGATCGAGACCATCCCCTGGTTCTATCATTATTACAGGGAGATGAAAAAATAGTGATATGTCAACCAGAATATAACATACCCAATGTACCCTTAACCCCACGCGCCCCCTCGGTCCCCTAAAGGGGATGTCCGCCCACAAATTACAGATAGTGTGGGCAAGGGTTCCCCCTTCCTTGGGTACCGTAGTCCCGGCAGCGCCGTCGGCAAGCCTTTGGCGGCCATCGGTAAACTGGGACGGAGGTACCAGGGGGTCAGGGGGGCGGGCAGGACAATTTTGATAATGCCTTGTTTTATGGTTGCCTTGATTGTATTGCGATAGAAAATACCTATTTAAATAGGCATTTAAATAGGTAATTAAATAGATATTTAAATACCTATTTATATGATGGCATGAAATTCTGTAGAGACGTACAATTTGTGCGTCTCTACGTTGTTATAATTTACCTGTGAGGGCTTTATTCACCTTTTCCGCCACCATCTCAGGGGTGATTCGCCGGAGGCAGGCCAGGTCGCCGCGGCGGCAGGATCCTTTTCCATAGATGGTGCAGGGACGGCAGGGCAGTTCTTCTTTGGGGATCTGTACCTGCAGGTTTTCGTTGCTGTTCCAGGGGGCAAAGCCGGCATACGGATGGGTAGCGCCCCACACGGACACTACCGGCACGCCCAGGAGGGCAGCCAGGTGCATATTGGCCGAGTCCATGGAGATGACAACGTCCATCTGCCGCATCAGGGCCAGCTGTTGCGGGAGGGTCAGACGGGTGGTAAGGATGGCCCTCCCGCCGGTTGTGGCGGCGAGTGTTTCCAGTTGCGACGCTTCCTCCTGCCCGCCGAAGAGATAAAAACGGACCTGCGGGTGTTGATCTGCCAGCAGCTGCAGCAAAGCGGTCATCTGGTCCATGGGCCAGCTCTTTAAGGCATGCCGCGCCAGGGGGGCAATGCCCAGCGCCGGCGAACCGCTGACCTTTTCCTCTTTCGTCTCTTTTATCCGGATCCAGGGCCTTTCGGTCAGATGCGGCTTCACACCTGCTGCCCGGAAGACGTCCAGGTAGCGTTCCACCGTATGTGGCAGGGGGCGGAAGATCTTTCCTTTGACCAGGGCCCTTTTCTCTTTCCTGCCTTTGTCGATGACATATACCGGCAGGCCTTCAAACCGGAAGAAGAAGCGTAAAACCTTGGTGCGTAGCACATCATGCAGGTCGATGACGGCATCATACCTCCCCTGCCGGCGTATTGCACGGTAGAGGCGCCGCAGGCCGCAGAGACCTTTGTAGTTTTTCAGGTCGGGGGTATACAGCTTGAGGCGGGGGATCCCTTCGAAGAAAGGGACGAAAGCCCGGCGGGTGACAAGGGTGGCGCTGATCTCCGCATGAGGCTCCAGGACGGCCCGCAGGGCCGGCACCGTCAGGGCTGCGTCGCCCATGGCCGAGAGGCGGAAGATCAGCAGGCGCATGATCAGTAGGGTTTGTAGGATTTCTCCTCGGTGAGGCCCGAGCCGGTCTTTTCGTTGATCTGCCTTTTCAGGGCGGCCCGCAGATCGTTCTCCCGGTATACCGAGCGGGCGGTCTCGATGAATTCTTCTCCGAAGTCCCTGCGGCGTTCCAGCTCACGGATGCGGTCCTCGATCTCCCACAGGCGCAGGTTGACCTCTTTGAGCTGCCGGTAAAGGGGATCCTCGCGGGGCAGAATGCCGGCGGCCGCCGCACGGAGCAACTCATACTCCTTCTCAATGTTTTTGCGCTTGGCCGGGTCGGTGATCTTCTCCAGCTTGATCTCCAGGATGGTCAGCTTGTCCATGATCTCGCCGTTGGATACTTCGATCTTCATTATTCGTTATATTATGACAGGGCCCGGTAGCAAAAGTAATGAAATCCGGGGAAAGTTGGTAGTTGGTGGTTAGTGGTTAGTGGTTGGTAGTTTGTAGTTAGTCGTTCATCGATCATCGATCATCGATCATCCTTCCTTTTGCCTTCTGCCTTTTGCCTTATTACTTTTTACTTATTACACGGGATCTACATCATTGACAAAGGATATCCCTTTGAATCCCTTGCTGGTGTGGAGGTGTTCCTCGAAGGAGGTGAGGATCTCCCGGGCCCGGTCCTTGTCGGCGTTGCGTTCCAGCTTGAGGAGGATCAGCTTGATGTAGCGGTTGCGCATGCGGGGAATGAAAGCATATTCCGGCCCCAGCACATGGTTGGCAAAAGCTTTCCGGAGCTGCTCTGCCAGCGTGGCGGCCGCCGCATCGACGGTTTCCCGTTTGCGGTGTTTCAGCGTGATGCGTATCAGCCGGTAAAAAGGAGGATAACGGAAGGCCTTGCGTTCCTTCAGCTGGGTCTGGTACATGTGAAAATAGTCGTGGTTAAGCACGTCACGGATAACAGGGTGTTCAGGGTCGTAGGTCTGTATGTACACGATCCCCTGCTCTCCTTTTCTGCCGGCGCGGCCGCTCACCTGGGCCATCAGCTGGTAGCTGCGTTCCCACGCGCGGAAGTCGGGGAAGTGCAGCAGATTGTCGGCGTTGAGTATGCCCACCACGCGCACATGACCAAAGTCGAGCCCTTTGGTGATCATCTGTGTGCCGATGAAGATGTTGGTGCGGCCCTCCTCAAAATCGTTGATGATCTTGAGATAGCGGTTGCGGGTGCCGGCCGTGTCGAGGTCGAGGCGTGCCGGCCGTGCGTCGGGGAAGAGGAGCCTGATCTCTTCCTCGATCTTTTCGGTGCCGAAGCCGCGGGTATGGATATGTGTGGAGCCGCAGGCGGGACATACGTGGGGCACCGGTGCCGTGTAGCCGCAGTAGTGGCACACCATCTTCCCCTCGTGGCGGTGGTAAGTGAGGCTGACGTCGCAGTGTTTGCAGTAAGGGATCCATCCGCAGTCGGCACACTGCACATAGGGGGAGAAGCCGCGGCGGTTTTGGAAGAGGATCACCTGCTCGCCCTTGTCGAGGGCTTCCCGTACAGCATGGTAGAGGGGTACCGACAGATGGCCCCGCACGCGCCGCTGTTTATAGGCCTTTTTCATGTCCACCACACGCACCTCGGGGGGCTGTATGTTGCCATAGCGTTCTTTCAGTTCGGTGAGACCGTACTTGCCCGTGCGTGCGTTGTAGTATGTCTCCAGCGCCGGCGTGGCCGACCCCAGCAGCACCTTCGCTCCGGTGAGCAGTCCCAGTACCACCGCCGCATCCCGGGCGTGGTAGCGCGGTGCGGTGGCGTCTTGTTTGTAGGAGGCCTCATGCTCCTCGTCGACGATGATCAGTCCCGGGTTGCGGAAGGGCAGGAAGACGGCCGACCTCACGCCCAGGACGATCTGCAGGGGTTTGTGGCCGTCATGGCCCGCCAGGTTCTTCCAGGTCTCCACCCGCTCCCGGTCGTTGTAGCGCGAGTGGTAGATGCCGGCCAGGTCGCCGAAGGCCTTTTTCAGACGGTCGATCATCTGCCCCGTGATGGCGATCTCGGGGAGAAGGTAAAGCACCTGCCTGCCCTGTTCCAGCATCTCTTTGATGAGGTGGAAGTAGATCTCTGTCTTGCCCGACGAGGTGATGCCATGGAGCAGGACGGTGTTCTTCTCCCTGAAAAGCTTCCTGATCTCTTTCAGCACCCTTTGCTGGCCGGTGTTCAGTTCGTAGAGCTGCATCCTGCCGGCTTCGCCCCGTTCGAGGCGGCTCACCGGCACCTCATATTCTTCGAGGATGCCTTTCTGCACCAAGCTTTTCAGGGCGGAGGAGGAGGGATGTCGCCGGAGCAGGTCGCTTTTGAGGCACACCGGCGACGGCTCGCCGGGCGTCCACCCCTCTGCGCACTCCGTAAAGATCTCCCACTGCCGGCGGGCTCTTTTGAGGGTGTCGGGGAGCCGGTCCAGGGCCTCCTCAGTGAGGGTGGGCGAGATACGTATGTACTTCTCCGTGCGGGGTTTGTAGGTATCTACCATCACTCCTTCCCCGATGAGAGCCTCTTTGGCCAGGAGGCTCTTGAGGAGGAGGGTCAGTTGCTTTCTGGAAAAATGTTTGAGCAGCTCCTCTTCGGTGATCCCCGGCGACTTTTCTATGCGGAAGAAAAGGCTGCGTTCTTTATCCCCGAGGCTGCCCAGATCGCTGAAGGCGGAGTGGATGCGGTAGGTGAGATGATGGGCGGGCTTGAGGCCTGCAGGCAGGGCGGCGTTCATCACCTCGCCGGGGCTGCAGAGGTAGTAAGAGGCCATCCACTCCCAGAATCGGAAGTGGGTCTCCCCGATGAGAGGCGAGGGGTCCAGCACCTGCTCGATATCTTTGGGTACAAAGCCTTCGGGGGGGCGCCCGGTGAGCCGCCGCACCACACCCGTGAAGGAGCGTTTCTCCCCGAAGGGTACGATGACACGCACCCCTGGTATCACCTGAGCGGCCAGACTGTCGGGGATGTGGTAGGTAAAGGTGCTCTGTACCGGCAGCGGCAGGAGGACTTCGGCGAAGGGGTTGGCGGCCATGGCACGGGCATAAAGGGTGAGAGCGGCAGGCTCCTCAGATAGAGAGGACGTTGGCAAACTCCAGGTACTCTTTCTTCACCTCCTTGTGCAACTTGACGGCTTTGTTGAAAGGCACGAGGGCGATCTCGTTGTTCTGGAGGCCCACCATGGCGCTCTGCTGGTCGTCCAGAAGGGCGTCGACGGCTGCATATCCCAGGCGGCTGGCCGTAAAACGGTCGAAGGCCGAGGGAGAGCCGCCCCGTTGTATATGACCCAGCACGGTCACCCGTACCGAGTAACCTTCGAAATCATCTTTTACGGCATCGGCGATACCGAAAGCGCCGCCGGGAAAAGCACCCTCGGCGACGATGATGATATTGCTCGATTTCTTGCGCTTGTAACCTTCTTCGAGGAACGACCGCAGGTTTTTCACCTGGTCTTTCACCTCGGGGATGATGATCGCTTCAGCGCCACAGGCGACGCCACTGCGCAGGGCGATGAAGCCGGCCTCGGCGCCCATTACCTCGATGAAGAAAAGGCGGTTATGTGAACTGGCTGTGTCGCGTATCTTGTCCACTGCCTCGATGACCGTATTCAGGGCAGTATCAAAGCCGATGGTGTAGTCGGTGCCGTAGAGGTCGTTGTCGATGGTGCCCGGGATGCCGATGAGGGGGAGGTCATGTTCTTCGCCGAAGATGCGGGCGCCGGTGAAGGTGCCGTCGCCGCCGATGACCACCACACCGTCGATGCCACGGTCTTTGAGTTGTTCGTAGGCTTCTTTCCTGCCTTCCGGCGTGCGGAAACCCTCACTGCGGGCGGTCTTCAGGATGGTGCCGCCCCGCTGGATGATATCACTCACGTGGAAGGTCTTCATCAGCTTGAAATAGCCGTTGATCATGCCGTCATAGCCGTGGCGGATGCCGATCACCTCGAGGCCGTGATAGAGAGCGGTACGGGTGACCGCCCGGATGGCAGCGTTCATGCCCGGAGCATCTCCTCCGGAAGTGAGCACGCCTATTCTCTTGATCTTTGCCATACAGAAACGATTTTAATGGGGTACAGGGAAATCAAATCAAGGACTAAAGGTAATCAAAGATGGTAAAACTGCCGGATCTTTTCACGTATTTTTTCCATCAGCCATCCTGGGGTGGAGGTAGCGCCGCTGATGCCTATTTTTTCCGGATGGCCGGGGAGGGGCAGTTCGAGTTCTTCCGGCAGACTCACAAAAATGGTGTTGGGGTTGGTCCTGCGGCATATATCGTAGAGGTATTTGCCGTTGGAACTGTTGCGGCCGCTGACGAAGATCATCAGGTCGTGTTCGCGGGCGAAAGCCTCCAGTTCGGGTGCTCTGTTGGAGACCTGTGAGCAGATGGTGTTGTAGCTGATGAAAGGAGCAGGCTCCTGGTCGCCGGCCTTGCGGATACGGCGCTGGATCTCTTTCTTCAGCTGCTCGTACTGGTTGATGTCCCGGGTGGTCTGGGAGTAGAGATACACCGGCTTGTGATAATCGATCTTCTCCAGGTCCTCCATGCTGTTGATAACGACGGCCGTGTTGCCTGTCTGGCCGATGAGGCCGATCACCTCGGCGTGGCCTTTCTTGCCGAAGATGACCACCTGTCCTTTTTCCTTGCTGATCTCATCATAGCATGTACGTATCTTGTTCTGCAGATGGGCGACGATGGGGCAGGTGGCATCGATGAGGTGGATGTTGTTCTCGCGGGCGATGCGGTAAGTCTCCGGCGGCTCACCGTGGGCACGTATCAGCACGCGGGCATCATGCAGTTGCCGGTATTGCTCATGATCGATGGTGATGAGGCCCAGATCCTCCAGGCGTTTGATCTCCATCTCGTTGTGGACGATCTGCCCCAGACAGTAAACCGTATGGCCGGCACGCAGTTCCTTCTCGGCGATCTCAATGGCGTTCTGCACTCCGAAGCAGAAACCGGCATGGTTATCAAGATCTATTTGCATCTCTCTTTTCTTTTTCTTCCAGTTTTTTCCGGATCACTTCTTTGATACATTCCATCTGTTCTTCGACGCTCATATCGGAGTTGTCGAGGAGGAGGGCGTCATCCGCTTTTTTCAGGGGGCTCACCTCCCGGCCCGAATCGATACGGTCCCTTTCCCTGACGTTCTCCAGTACCTCTTCGAAAGTGATCTCCACCCCTTTCTCTTTCAGCTCTTTGTACCTGCGTTGTGCCCGCACTTCGGGGCGGGCGGTCATGAAGATCTTGATGTCGGCATCGGGGAAGACCACGGTGCCTATGTCGCGGCCGTCCATGACCACACCACCGTGGCCGGCCAGCCGGCGCTGCTGCTGTACCAGATGTTCCCGCACCTCGCGGATGCGGCTCACCTCGCTCACCCACTGCGACACCTCCAGGC
>WFRO01000410.1 GCA_015486475.1 Bacteroidales bacterium | reverse complement strand
GCTGTCCCCGATGCCATTGCCAAACGCATTGTCGAAGTGGAGATCCTTCCCGAGTTCAGGAAAGGAAATTACTATGCCGGCCTCAACAAAGCCGTGACCCGCCTGATGGAGCTGACCCGCGGAGAATATACGGCAGCGGATTATTACAAACGTACCTCACGGAAAAAAAGCGGGGACATCTGGGGCCTTATAATAATTTTGTTCTTATTCTTTCTCTTTTTCTTCGGGGGCAGCTCAAGGAAAAGACGCCATGCCACTATGGGGAGGAATGTTCCTTTCTGGACACTTTTTTTCCTGGGAGGCGCCGGTCGTTCCGGAGGCAGCTTCAGTGATTTTTCAAGTGGCAGCGGTGGCTTCGGCGGTTTTGGCGGCTTTGGCGGAGGAAGTTTCGGAGGAGGAGGTGCCGGCGGCAGCTGGTAAAGCCACGCCAATGTGTTCTCCCATCTTCACAGCCGTCTCCAGGTGATTGGAAGTGTTCAGGAGCAGGTCACCATCGATCCTGAGGATCCCTCTCCTGAAAAAGAGGATCACCGTAGAGCCCCCGTACCTGAAATATCCTTTCTCCTCCCCTTTGACCACCCGGGGCCCCTCGCAGGTCTGTATGATCGATCCCACCAGGGTCGCCCCTACTTCCGCCATGATCATCTTCCCGAAACGGTCGGCATCCATGACCGTATAGGAACGTTCGTTCTCACACAGCAGTTTCACCTTTTTTCGCAGAGCCAGGGGATTCACGGAATAATAGGTTCCATCCAGCTTTTTTTCATAGAGGATCGTCCCGTCCGCCGGGAAATGGAACCGGTGATAATCCACAGGCGCCAGCCGTACCACCACCATGCTGCCACCGGCAAATTCATGGGCCAGTAACGTGTCCTGCAGGAAGGAGAGGAGGTCAAAACGATAACCTTTTACAATGAAATCCTCACCGGAGAGATCCTGGTATGCCAGCAGCCTTCCGTCCGCCGGAGAGACCAGCGCCATGGGATCAGGATCCACGGGCCGTGCGGAAGGCTTGAGCCGGCGTGTAAAGAAATCATTGAAGGAGTCGAAGAGTGTATCCCGGCAGATGGAAAGATCGATATGGTACTCCCGGACAAAAGGACGGATCTTTTTGACGGAGCCGGGCTTGTCCATCCTCCGGCCGTAAAGCTCGGAAACGAACTTCCTCTTCACCACCGCGTTCAGGGTCAGCTCACCGGCAGGATTGTCGTACAACCACAACAGCCATTTCTCGCCCGGGATCTGCTCGGTGATCAGATCTCCGCTGGCCCTGTTTACATACTGCACAGGCTCTTTCTCCGGAGGCACATACGTGACCACGAAGATCAGCAAAAGCACCGCCAGGTAAGCCGCAAGCTTTTTATTCAGTGCAAACTTCATAATTACAAAGATACGCTTTTCCGTAAGTTCCCGATCCGTCTCAAATTTTTCAGATACGCCGGGCCGGATCGAAGCTTTCCAGATTTTCAGCAAGGCGTTGCAGGAAACGTCCTCCCAGCGCACCATCGATCACGCGGTGATCATAGGAGAGAGAGAGGATCACCAGATGCCGCACCGCCAGGGCATCCCCCTGCGGGGTCTCCACCACAGCCGGTTTCTTCTGAATGGCGCCCACCCCCAGGATGGCCGACTCCGGCTGGTTGATGATGGGCGTGCCTGTCAGATTACGGAAGGTTCCGAAATTGGTGACCGTAAAGGTCCCTCCTCTGATCTCATGCGGTTTCAAAGTACCGCCGCGGGCACGGGAGGCCAGGTCATTCACCGCTTTCACCAGACCCGGCAGGCTCTTTTGATCCGCATCATGGATAACCGGAACGATCAGATTACCATCGGGCAGGGCCGTAGCCATCCCGATGTTGATATGTTTCTTCCGCAGGATACGGGTGCCGTCCACCGAAATGTTCACCATCGGCATTTCCCGCAGCACCTGAGCTACCGCCTCAATAAAAATGGGTGTGAAAGTGATCTTCTCCCCTTCCCGTCTGAAAAGATCATCCTTGATGCGGTTACGCCAGTTCACGATCTCCGTAACATCCACCTCGATGAATGAGGTGACATGGGGCGCGGTACGGGCCGACTCCACCATGTGTTCGGCAATAATACGCCGCACCCGGTCCATCTCGATCACTTCATAGTCATCACCTCCGGCTGCTGTCCCCTCATGTACGGGCTCTTTTTTGATCTTTTCAGCTTTCTTCGCGGGAGGTCCCTCTGCGGTTTTTCTTTCCTCCAGCCATTTCAACACATCCTCTTTTGTGATCCGGCCTCCGGCCCCGCTGCCGGCGATACCGGCCAGCTCTTCTTCTGAGATATTCTCTTCTTTGGCGATCTTCCGTACCAGGGGCGAGAGAAACCGGCCCTGCGGTACTTTCCGGGGTTCCTCCTGCCTGCTTTCCGTGTGGTCTTCCTTCTCTTCCGGCCTTGTATCCTCCAGGATCTTCTCTTCCACTTTCCCTACACTTAATTCCTTTTTGCCAGCCTCCTCCGGAGAGCCATCCTCGATCAGGAGCAGTGCCTCCCCCACCTTCACTGTAGCACCCTCCTCCTGGAGGATCTTAATGACCGTTCCCTCCACAGGGCTCACCACTTCCGAATCCACTTTATCCGTAGCTATTTCCACCAGCGGCTGGTCTTCCTCCACCGGCTCCCCCTCCTTCACCAGCCACCGGGTGACCGTTGCTTCTATCACTCCCTCTCCCAGCCCGGGCAACGGGATCTCTTTTTGGGCCATTGTTTTCTATTTTTATTTAGTCTTAATTGTTTGCAAATTTAATCTTTTTTGGTCAATATGCAAGTTCCGGGAGTTTAGTTCACTCATTCCCAAGGTTCCGCAGGTTTCCGGCAATGATCCTGAGATCCAGGGACAGATGGTAATTCCGGGCGTAGGTCTGGTTCATATTCAGCAATACCTCCGGATCCCGGCCTGAAGAAAGCAGTCTGCTGGCGGGACACAGCACGCCGGGAGGCAGAGCCGGCAGGTCCTGCTGCCCGGGCACGGGACAATACCCCACCCAGGTGCGCCGTTTCCTGATCACGCGGAAAATATTTTTTACAAAACTCCCCCGCTGCTTCACCACGATGAGCAGGAACGGCAGCAGCAAAAGGAACGTAAAGGAAAGAAGCAGGTCGAGGGCTCTTTTTTTGCTCCGGTTCCCCTTTTGGGAAAGGGCATTCAGCTCGACCAGATAGAGTTCGCCGGGGCGCTCCACAGAATTGCTCCCCACAATAGGGCTTCCTTCGGGCAGGGCCACTTTGAACTCCACGGGCACTCCGGCCAGGCGGTTCATGGTCCGGATGATCTGCCCCGAACGGTTATCCACGGCAGAGAAAATGATCTCACGAACATCATGCACTTTCACGATATCCGGCAGCTGTTCCGTGCTTCCCAATGCATCATCGGGCATGGCTTCCCCCGGCGGAGGCACATATCCGGCGATGCCCACCTTTTCATCCATCTGCCGCAGGAATCCCGAGATCCTTGCGAACTCTTCCGGTCCGGAGACCACCAGGATTTTCTTTTTACGCTGCCCGGCAAGCTCAAAAGTCTCTCCCGGCAGAAAACCCAGCAGCCACCGCACCCCTGTGGCGGAGAGGATCCCCCAGGTCATCCCGGCCAGGATC
>WFRO01000409.1 GCA_015486475.1 Bacteroidales bacterium | reverse complement strand
CGCATCGACGGTGAGCTGACGGAGATGGTACCGGGGATGAAGGTGGACCGTTACAAGACCCACAACATCGAGCTGATGGTCGACAGGCTGACGATCCGGGATGTGGATGATAAGCGGTTGCTGCGGTCGGTGGCCACAGCGATGAAGTACGGTGACGGGGTGATGATGGTGTGGGATCCTGTGCAGGAGGAGGTGCGTTATTTCAGCCGCAAGCTGATGTGCCCCACAACAGGCATCTCCTACAACGAGCCGGCGCCCCATACTTTCTCTTTCAACTCTCCCCAGGGGGCCTGTCCTGTCTGTAATGGCCTGGGTACGGTGCCCGAAGCCGATGTGGACAAGATCATCCCCGACCGGAGCAAAAGCATCCGGAAAGGGGCCATCGAGCCTCTGGGACCTTATCGCAGCTCTATGATCTTCTGGCAGCTGGAAGCCATAGCCCAGAAATATGGCTTTTCGCTCGACACGCCCGTGAAAGATATTCCTCCGGAGGCTCTGGACATCATTCTCTATGGTTCGGAGGAGTCGTTCCGTCTGGTGAACACCAACCTGGGCATCTCCACCAATTATTTCCTCAGTTTCGACGGCATCATCAACCTGGTGCTGGGGATGAACGGCGACGGGGAAGAGCGGAAGAAAGGCCGCAGCAGGGTGAAGCATTTCATCCGCCGTGTCACCTGTCCCGAGTGCGGCGGGGCCCGGCTGAAGAAGGAAGCGCTCTATTTTCGCATCCATGACAAGAACATTGCCGAACTGGCGGAGATGGACATTGCCCGTCTGTACCGGTGGATAGAAGAGCTGCCGCCGCACCTCACAACCCGGGAGCGGAAGATCGCAGGGGAGGTGCTGAAGGAGATCCGTACGCGTCTGGAGTTCCTGCTGGATGTAGGGATCGACTATCTCTCGCTCAACAGGAGCGCCCGCAGTCTCTCGGGCGGGGAGAGCCAGCGAATACGTCTGGCTACACAGATCGGTACCCGGCTGGTCAATGTCCTGTATATCCTGGATGAGCCGAGCATCGGTCTCCATCAGCGGGACAATGAGCGCCTCATAAGGTCGCTGAAAAAGCTGCGGGATGCCGGCAACTCGGTGATCGTTGTGGAGCATGACAAGGAGATGATCCTTTCGGCCGACCATGTGGTGGACATGGGACCGTATGCGGGTCGTCATGGCGGTGAGGTGGTGGCGCAGGGCACACCGCAGCAGATCGCTGCCTCCTCCGGCCTGACGGGCATGTACCTGCGGGGCGAGCGTAAGATCGCCGTGCCGGAGAGACGCCGGCAACCCACGGGCAAGGTGTTGCGCCTGCTGGGAGCCTCGGGCAACAACCTGAAAAATATAGATGTCTCCTTTCCGCTGGGGGTGATGATATGTGTCACGGGGGTCTCGGGATCAGGCAAGTCGTCGCTGGTGAACATGACCCTGCAGCCCCTCCTCAGCCGCCTCCTTTACCGGTCGCTGCGGGAGCCGTTGCCTTACCGGGCCGTGGAGGGGGCAGAGTATATCGACAAGGTGATCGAGGTGGACCAGTCGCCGCTGGGACGTAACCCCCGTTCCAATCCGGCTACCTACACAGGGGTCTTCTCCGAGATCCGGAACCTTTTTGCCCAGACCCCCGAGGCGCGGGTGCGGGGATACAGCCCGGGGCGTTTCTCTTTCAATGTCCGGGGAGGCCGATGCGAGGCCTGCCAGGGCGCGGGCGTGAAGACCATCGAAATGAACTTCCTCCCCGATGTCTATGTGCATTGTGATGTCTGCAACGGTAAACGGTACAACCGCGAGACCCTGCAGGTGAAATACAAGGGGAAGAACATCAGCGATGTGCTGAACATGACCATCAACGAGGCGGTGGAGTTTTTTGCCAATGTCCCGTCGATCTATACTAAGCTGAAGACGTTGCAGGAGGTGGGCCTGGGCTATGTCTTCCTGGGGCAGCCCTCCACGACCCTCTCCGGAGGGGAGTCACAGCGTGTCAGGCTGGCGGCCGAGCTGGCCAAACGCGATACGGGCCGTACCCTTTACATCCTGGATGAGCCTACCACCGGCCTTCACTTTGCCGATGTGCAGATGTTGCTGGATGTGCTGAACATCCTGGTGGACAAGGGCAATACCGTGATCATCATCGAGCATAACATGGATGTGATCAAGATGGCCGATCACATCATCGATCTGGGGCCGGAAGGGGGCGTGCACGGCGGGGAGGTGATCGTCACGGGCACACCGGAGGAGGTGGCCCAAAGCGGCAAAGGATATACGGCCCGCTATCTGCAGCGGGAGATGAATATCCGTTGAGCATGGCAGAATCTGCCGGCTGGATAAGTTCTGACGGTGGAATACGTGTTGATAAATTTTGTCTGCCATCCGTGGGATATATGGGGCTTTTCTCTTTTCTTGTGCATGAATATTTCAATATTTTTTGTTATTTAGTGGATTAAAACGGTTCAGGGGAGTGCCTATGTCCAGCAGTGAAGAAAAGATCAAAAAAGCTTTTGCCCATAAGTCATGGCAGGAGATCAAAGTGTCCGATTCCTGGCAGATCTTCAAGATCACGGCCGAGTTCGTGGAAGGGTTCGAAAAGCTCAGCCGCATAGGGCCCTGTGTCTCTATCTTCGGGTCGGCCCGCACCTCGCCCGACAACAAGTATTTCAAGCTGGCGGAAGAGATCGCTTTTCAGCTGGTAGAGAAAGGCTATGGGGTGATCACAGGCGGAGGACCGGGGATCATGGAAGCGGCCAATATGGGAGCCAAAAAAGGCCATGGCCGGTCTGTGGGGATCAATATCGCCCTGCCCTTTGAGCAGGAGGCCAATCTCTTCATCGACCCGGACAAATTGATCACTTTCGATCATTTCTTTGTCCGGAAGGTGATGTTCATGAAGTATGCCCAGGGGTTCATTGTCCTGCCGGGAGGTTTCGGCACATTCGACGAGCTTTTTGAGGCCATTACGCTCATCCAGACCGGCAAGATCGCCCGTTTCCCCATCATCCTGGTGGGACACGATTACTGGGACGGCCTGATGGGCTGGATCAGGGAGGTGATGCTCGGCAGGGAGCATAACATCAATGAAAAGGACCTGGACCTGATCAATGTGGTGGATGCAGCTGAGGAGGCAGTGGAAGATATCGATCGTTTCTATTCGAAATATTTGTTAAAACCCAACTTTTAACCGGTCTTCCCGCTATGAAAGAAAAAAAGATCGTTTTATTGTTCCTGATCCCGTTGGTATTCCTCTTCATGCCGGCCGGAGCTCAGCAGGTTTCCATTGATGTATCGGTGCCGGCCCAGGGGGTTGCCGGTGAGCGGATCCCTGTAAAAGTGACCATCAACAAAGGTGACTATACCGACTTTGCCCGTTTCAGGCAGGTGCTTCCCAATGGTTTTGACGTGAAGCCCGTCGAGACGTCCAATTCCGATTTCACGCTGAAGAACAGGGAACTCAACTTTATCTGGCTGAAGCTGCCCAAGGATAAGGTGATCACCCTGACGTATGACCTGATCCCCGACAGACACCTGCGGGGTGTCTTCCAGATCGGAGGCCTTTTCTCTTTCATCAGTGACCAGGAGCGGCAGGAGGTGAAGGTTCCGGAGAAGTCGATCGAGATCCTTCCTGCCACCAATGAGGGAAATGTCACTGTGCCCGTGACGGCGGAGACTACGGCGGCAACCTCTGTAAAGAATGGCCTGAAAGCCCCTCCGGGGCCTTTTGCATTCCGGGGTAAGCTGGTGAAGAGTGACGACGGGAGCGGCTGGATCATCCGGCTGATCGTGAACAGGGGTTCGCTGGAGCAACTGGGCCGGCTGGAGGAGATCATCCCTGAAGGATATCTCCCGGAAAATCTTAATGGAAACGGAGCTATTTTTTCGTATAAGGAAGGGACCGTAAAGTATATCTGGATGTCACTGCCGGAGGATTCGGTCTTTGAGGTGAGCTACAAGCTGATACCGAAAGAAGGCGTGTCGCAGGAGGTGATGCCTTCCCTCACCGGCTATTTCTCTTTCATGAAAGATGATGAGTCGAAGCGGGTGGCGGTACGTGCCCTGCCTGCGGAGGTCCCTCCGGAGGCTGACGAGGCTACGCTCTATGCTCTGGCAGCTGCGGGCAGTACCCGGGAACAACAGGCAGCGCCTGCTGTTGCCGAAGCGACCCCTGCCGTGGCAGCGACAAAGCAAGAGGTGCCTCCGGTGACAGAAGAGAAGAAGCCGGCGGTGGCTCCTCCGGCAGCTGTCTCGGAGAACATGCCGGGGCAGCCCACCGAGATCGTGCAGCATGCTCCCCAAAAGAGTGAAGGGATCTACTTCCGGGTGCAGATCCTCGCCACCTCCCGGCCGGTGGAGGCAGAGGCCTATTTCAGGGAGCACAACGTGCCCGGAAGGATCTACAAGGAATATGTGAACGGTCTTTACAAGTATACCACAGGGTCCTTTACCTCCTACCGGGAGGCCCGGGCCTTTGTGAGCCGTCTGAGCGAGACGACCGATATCCGGGAGGCTTTTGTGACGGCCTATGACGGCAACCGCAGGATCTCCGTCCGGGAAGCCCTGGACCGGACAGGTCAGAAATGGTTTAAGTAACTGCACTGCCTATGAAAAGGAGGCCTTTATATCTCCTTTCATTGTTGCTCCTGTTGATGGCGGTGACGGATGTCCTCCATGCCCAGAAAAGCGTATATGACAGTCTGCTCACCAAACGCGTAAAAGTGGAAAACCCTGTCTATAAGCCGGTGATAGGCATAGGAGGCGGGGCTTTTGCTTTTCTCGGAGATATAAAAGGCCCCTACTGGCAGATGTTCAACAACCCCGGCCTGCAGCTTACCGTCTCCACTTTCCTCGATAAGAACCATTTTTATACCATGGATTTTCATTTTTCCATGGGAACCCTCAGTGCCAGCCAGGGGACGGTGGAGACACATCTGAATTTCAAGACCGACCTAACGCTTTTCGGGGTGTCTGTGCGGTATGCCCTGTCCCACCTGTACCGGAAGCCTTCCTCCCTCTCGCCTTATGTGGGGATGGGTGTGGAATATTTTAATTTTAACAGCAAAGGGGATCTGAAGGATGCTGAGGGGAGGCCCTACTTCTATGCTTCGGACGGGACCATACGTGATCCTCATGGAAATATCACGGCGAGGGATTATGTTTACGAGAGCGATCTGCGATCCCTGGATCTGTACGGACGGGGCGATTTCCCGGAATACGGCTTTGCCATCCCCCTGGAAATAGGGGTGGAAGCTTTTCTGACGCGCCGGGTATCGGTACGCATGGGCACGTCGATACATCTTACCACCACCGATATGATCGATAACATCGACCGCCACAGCGACGGTCTGGCCACCAACAGGAGGAACGATTATTTTACCTATACCTATCTCTCTCTTCATCTGGATCTTTTTTCCGATCCGGAGTACAAGAAGGAAAAGCAGATGTTTGCCGAGCTGCCGCCGGATGACGTCTATTCCGGGGATGAGGACCAGGACTGGGTGCTGGATCTGCATGACGAGTGTCCCCATACGCCTGCCGGCGTGAAGGTGGACACGCTGGGATGCCCGCTGGACAGAGATCATGACGGTGTGCCGGATTATCTGGATCAGGAGCCACACACCCGGCGGGGCGCTGTCGTGGATGATGAAGGAAGACAGGTGCCGGATACCACCGGCCTGTCGATCCTCTCCAAACAGGGAGCTCCGGCCGGCGACATAGGGTATTATCTCTCCCCGGGTGGGCAGCAGGGAAAGAAAACGGGGAACAACCTGCCTGCCAAATTCAGACAGGTCGATCTGAACCATGACGGAGAGATCTCCTTTGATGAACTGCTGAAGATGATAGATGATTATTTTGATTACAAGACCCTGCTCTCCATGGAGGATATCTATGATCTGATCAATTACTATTTTTCACAATAGGGGGAGAGAGCAACCTGCACCTTCTGGAAGTGTGGAGTACTTGGAGTTTGG
>WFRO01000408.1 GCA_015486475.1 Bacteroidales bacterium | reverse complement strand
GCAGATAGCACAGGGGCATGATTCGGCTTTCTGGCAGGACCTGGTGTCATGGGCCGGGTCGGTGAATACCAGTGAGCCGGATATTGAGACGGTCACGGAACAGAATGCCCGGGCCGGCGATGCGGAGAACATGCTGACCAAATGGGGGGTGATCAACGAATATGAAGTGACCGGAAAAGGAATGGGAGTGATCTTCGGGAACAACCCCCTCACCTCTGCCGTGGCCGGGGGCTTTACCTCCGGATATCTCGTGAATGACCAGGACCTTATCCATATCTCCCTGACCGACAGCCTGTACAAAGTGACGATCCCCTGTCTCTTCATGTGGGGAGCCTATGATATGGTCGTCTCGAACCAGCTGGCCCGTCCGGCCTTTGACGGGGTCAGCTCAGCCCATAAAACGCTGATCGTGTTCGACAATTCCGGACATTCTCCCATGATGACCGAGGGAGACCTCTTTTTCCAGGAAGTGAATGAGTTCATCGGGAAATACAAATGATCCTCCTGCCGGCTTTTTACCGGTCCTGCTCCAGCTTTTTCAGGGTGTGATCGATCACCGAGAGAAGAAGATGCACATCGGTTTCCCCTGCCAGGGCCATCCGTTCGAGGATGCGGTCGTAAAGGGGGCGTGACGGGGGGATGTTTATCAGCGGCAGGAGCTTCTCTGTTTTTTCCTTCAGGATGCGCCAGGCGGAAGGGCTCTCCTCCTCCCTGCCGCTGACGGAGCGCTGAGGCAGTGAGTTCATCTCCCAGGCATAGAGCATCACCGCCTGTGCCAGATTGAGGGAAGGATAAGGAGCTGCCAGGGGGATGTATGACAGGATGTCACACAGGGCGATCTCTGCATTGCTCAGACCCGATTCTTCGCTGCCGAAAAGGATGCCGGTACGGTGGACCAGCTTTTCCCGTTGTAAAAGGAAGTCTTTCAACTGATCTGCAGGGAGATACTCCTGCCTGATGTTCCGGGGTCTGGCCGTGGTGCCGATGAGGAGGTCCAGGTCGCTGACAGCTTCTGCCGTCGTGTCAAAGCAACGGGCTGCCTCCAGGATATCCGCCGATCCGTGGGCCAGCTTGCGGGCATTGGCGCTCAGGTGGGCGGCAGGCGAGACAAGACGCAGCTGTCTGAATCCCATGGTCTTGATGGCCCGGGCCGCCGCGCCTATGTTCTCCTCCACGGCCGGGTGTGAAAGAATGAAAATGATCTCCATCGAAGTGACTTTTTGTTTCTGAAAGAAAAGAAAAAAATGACAGGTATGAAATTTGTGAAAGGGAATCCGTATATTTAATCCAGATTACGCATCAGGAAGCTAAATATCAGCAGAACTAATGCGTTGACTGGGGGTTTGGGTTTAAAAAATAAGAGCAAACTTATGGATCTGAAAATAGACGGGAAAGATCTTGGCAAGTTCATCATGGTGGGCGACCGGGTGCTGATCAGGCCCCGCACCGAAGAGACCATGACCCCATCGGGGCTCTATCTGCCGCCGGGCATGAAGGAACGGGAGAAGATCTACAGCGGTTATGTGCTGAAGGTGGGGCCCGGTTATCCCATTCCAGCCGTGGCCGAGGAAGATGAGCCGTGGAAGGATAAACGCGAGAATGTCAGGTATGTGCCGCTGCAGGCCCGCGAGGGCGACCTGGCGGTGTATCTGCAGAACAGTGCCTTCGAGATCGAGTTCAATAAGCAAAAGTATGTCATCGTGCCACAGTCGGCCATCCTCTTCCTCATCCGGGATGAGGACCTCTTTAAATAGCAGGATCCCCTGTGTAAGGTAAAATGAAAATAGGTATTTAAATACCTATTAAAATATCTATTTAAATAGGCATTTAAATAGGTATATTTGGAATGTAGAGACGCACAATTTGTACGTCTCTACTGTTTTTTTTATTTGAATGATAAAAACTCCCTCCCCCTTGTGAAGGGGGAGGGACGGGGAGGGGGTGAGTTGAAAAAAGCCATCACACTTAATAATAGATGACAATCTATCTGAGGACTATGCCGAGATTACGCCTCACTGCGTTCGGCGTGATCTCTGGGGGGGTGACCTAAAATTATACGGCCAGGGTGTCAGATGTTGCGTCATGATCTTGGGGAAAATTTGCCGAGATTACGCCTCACTGCGTTCGGCGTGATCTCTGGGGGGGTGAATCAATCTTCAAAGAGCCAGGTATCAGGCATGGTTTGATGTACCGTTTAGGATATGGCGAGATTATGCCTCACTGCGTTCGGCATGATCTCCGGGGGGGTGAATCAATCTTCAAAAAGCCGCTGCCTGGCGGCAGCTGTTGTTTTTCTTTGTTCGCAGCCTGTGAAAGCAAACTTTCCCGGCTGCAGAAAAAGAAAAACCGGCACGTTGTGC
>WFRO01000407.1 GCA_015486475.1 Bacteroidales bacterium | reverse complement strand
CCAATAAATGGGATCTTGGTTGTTTCCGAAAGGATCAGGGCTGCCTCGTGGGCCGTACCGATGTTAGGACCGCTGCCCACGATATAAATGCCTTTTACCGTGCCCTGGTCCATCCTCTCTGTGATCTTCTTTGCCATGGTACGTGCTGTTTTTTCGTATTCTGCGATTTGCCGCTCTGTCTTTTTTACCGCTTCCTCAGGATCGATCCCAAAACCGCAATACAACGTGATGAGCGTGTTAACATAGCTTTTTGTGGCAGAATGTTCTTCCTGACCGGCATAGATGAAATATTTTCCGCTTATGTTTTTGCCTTTTGTCAGGGAGCTTCCGGGGTCATTCACAATGGCGTGGTAAGATCTGAAAAGATCCATGCACCAAAGTGTCTCCGAACTTTCTCCGGATTGCGAGATAAGCACGGCCTGATCCCTTTTTTCCCCGCCATGCAGGTAATGGAAATACTCGGACGCTATAAAAGGCGATACAGGTACCCCGGCATAAAAGAGGGTCAACGGCGCAAAGTAGGAAGACCCCATGCCAATATAAGGAACATGAAGAGGGAGGGAAACATCTTTGCATCTCTGCTGACACCGGCGGGCCGCCGCCGGGATCTCCTTTATTTCATCATACATTGACATAATATCAAACAAGTTTACGGGTAAATGAAACTCAAAGGTAACGATTCTTTCCTGTTACCGGGTTGCCGGTAGACGGCAAATGAGCCGTCTGGCAAAAAAAATGAGACGCTGATAAACATGACGGTATGGAAAGTTGCAGGAATGATGATACGCCGGGAAATGAAATAGAGACTTTCAGGAAAAAAAGGCCGGACGAAAAGCTATAAATTTGATTGTTTAATAAATAATATTTTGAAAAATGGGAAAATACAATGTTCATGAACTGGCTAAGATGATCGATCATTCCCTTCTTCATCCCACCATGACGGATGCAGATCTCATCAGGGAGTGCGATGTTGCCAGAAAATATGATGTTGCCTCCGTGTGTATCAAGCCTTATGCTGTTCCCCTGGCAAAGGAGAGGCTGACAGGTTCCGGGGTGAAAGTAGGCACTGTCATCGGTTTTCCCCATGGCAACCCGGCGATCGGAACAAAAGTGTTCGAGGCGGAACAGGTATGCCGGGATGGTGCCGTGGAGGTGGACATGGTGGTGAACATCGGCAAAGTGCTGGGCAGGGATTGGGACTATGTGACCCGGGAGATCCGTGAAGTATTGCAGGTGGTGCATGGCAACGGAGCCCTCCTGAAGGTAATCTTTGAGAATGATTTCCTGCCTGCCGATGAATACAAGATCAGGCTGTGTGAGATCTGCAGTGAGCTGAAGGTGGATTTTGTCAAGACATCCACCGGTTATGGTTTTGTCAAGGGCCCGGATGGAAAATATTCTTACAAGGGAGCCACCGATCATGATCTAAAGCTCATGCGGGAGCATGCTGCGCCGGAGGTGCAGGTGAAGGCGGCCGGAGGGATACGCACCCTGGATGATCTCCTGCGTGTGAAAGAGCTGGGTGTGACACGGGTGGGTGCCACGGCAACAGTGGTTATCCTCGAAGATGCGAAGAAAAGGTACGGCTCATGAACCGGATCCTTTTTATCGGTGGTCCCGGGAACATCTCCCGGCATACCCTGGAAGCTGCGAAGGCCTTTGCCGGCGCCCTGGCGGTTTTTACGCTGCCGTCGGTGGCTGCACGGCAGAAAGACCGGGAGGTGCGTTTTTTCCCCGGGGACAGGGATGATACCAGAAGCCTGCGAAAAGCCCTGCGGGAATTCCGGCCGGATATCATCGCTGATTTTGTATGTTTTACCCCGGGTCAGGCTGAGAAGCTTTACAGGATCGTCAGGGGAGATATAGAACAGTTGCTGTTCGTCAGTACCAGTGATGTATATGGATATCCGTTATCACATATACCCATGGATGAAGAGGATCCCCGGAGAGATCCGTTGGGAGAATATGCCCGGAACAAAAGGGCCTGTGAGGATTTTTATCACGGGAAGGCAGAACAGGAGAATTTCCCCCTGACGGTGGTGCGTCCCACTTATTCCTTCGGGCGGGATTTTCTGATCAGTTTCCTCTCTTTCCGGGCCGAAGGCGTGCTGAGCCGTCTGAAGGCCGGCCTGCCGGTGTTCGTGCCGGGGGACGGTACCACCCTGTTGCAGGCAGGACCGGCAGAAAATACCGGCAGGATGATCGCAGCTATTCTGGAACATCCGGAGATCACAACAGGAAAAGATTATACCGTCGGATATCCCGATCCCATGTCGCATGATGATTATGTACGCATGTTGGCCGGGGCAATGAAAACCGATCCGGTGATCCGGCATATCCCGGCAGATTTCGTTTACCGTTTTTTCCCCAAAGAAACAAAAAACAGCATGCTGCATGTCCTGACACGGTTCAATGTGTTCTTTTCACTGAAAGCTTTCCGGACAGATTTTCCTCAGTTCCGTTGGACGAAGCGGACAGAAGGATCAATATCCGACTATCTGGAAGAACATCCTGTGGATGGCGGGCCGGGAGACACCTTTGAAGATAAACTGGTCAGCCTCTGGGACAAAATGATCAGCATGATACGTAACAATGACTGATGTGGAGAATTATGAAAATAATATGGTTTTTATTGTTAGGATCCTTTCTGCTGACTGCCGGCTGTTCTTCGCCTTCAGGGGAAAAAAGCAGGAAGGAAAGTGCTTCACCCTCCCGGCAGGAACACTGGGTGGACATCTTTAACGGCAGGAACCTGGAGGGATGGACCTGTAAGATGTCAGGCTTTCCTCCGGGAACAGATACGCTCAACACTTTCAGGGCGGAAAACGGTATTTTAAAGGTATCCTATGATGATTATCCTGTATTCAAAGGAAGGTTCGCCCATTTGTTTTACAAACAGGAACTGACGGATTACAAACTGAAAGCCGATTATCGTTTTGTGGGAAAATTCATGAAAGATGCTCCTTCCTGGTGTTACCGCAACAGCGGGATCATGTATCATTCCCAGTCCCCGGCGAGCATGGGTGTCGACCAGGACTATCCCGTTTCCCTGGAGATGCAGTTGCTCGGCACTACCGATTCGGTACGACAACATACAGCCAACGTATGCACTCCCGGTACAGATATTCACACCGGCGATTCTCTGTATCCCGGACATTGTCTGCTTTCCTCATCCCGGTATTACCGGGACAGTGTTTGGGTGCATGTGGAACTGGTCGTCTATCATGACAGTGTGATCTGTCATATCGTCAACGGAGATACGGTGCTGTTTTATACCCGGCCGCAGATCGGCGGCTTTCTTTTGCCTGACGATTACCCACTTGCTCCGGGAACCCCGTTGCGATCCGGGTATATTGCTTTGCAGGCAGAAGGCCAACCGGTGGAATTCCGGAATATTAAGCTGTTGAAACTTAAATGATACATCAAATGACCCGGTCATCCTGTAAGATCTGCCCGATATTTTTTCTGTGGATGATCACGGTCATATTATTGCATTCATGCAAAAACAGTAGTGACAAGATATACCTGGACCCGGGGAGGCCGGTGGAGGAGAGGGTGCAGGACCTTCTGCACAGGATGACCCTGGAGGAAAAGGTCCAGCAGCTTTTCGGTATCGGTGATATCCGGTCTGTGCAGCAGGTGATCCTCTATGAT
>WFRO01000406.1 GCA_015486475.1 Bacteroidales bacterium | reverse complement strand
CCCTCTATGTGATCATGGGCAAGGAGGACAAAGCTCCCACGGCCATCAAATGGGCCTCTTTCATCACGCCCCTGGCGCTGGTGGTCGGTCTGGGAGCGCTCTTTTTCGACCTGCATCATAAGCTTTATTTCTGGCGGCTGTACACTACCGTCCGTCTGGAGTCACCCATGTCGTGGGGAGCCTGGACCTTGTTGCTGGTAACGCCTCTCTCGATCGTCTGGAGCGCCAGTTACCTGCGTGAGCTGGTGCCTTCCTGGGACTGGAAATTCAAATGGCTGTATGATGTTGAAGCGTGGGTCATCAAGAACCGCAAGCCTTTTGCCTGGCTGATGATCGTCCTGGCGGTGATCCTGGGGATCTATACCGGCATCCTGTTGTCGGCGTTCAATGCCCGGCCTTTGTGGAACACTTCCATCCTGGGGCCCCTGTTCCTGACCTCGGGGTTATCCACCGGCGCGGCGACCATCATGTGGATGTCAAAGGACCATGAGGAAAAGAAACTGTTCGGGCGCATCGACCTGTTGCTCATTACCATTGAGATCTTTTTTATCATTCACATGTTCATGGGATTCCTGGCCAGCTCGCAGGTACAGCAGGAAGCTGCCTCCCTTTTTCTGGGAGGAGAATTCACGGTGCCTTTCTGGACCTTCGTGATGATCCTGGGTCTGCTTGTCCCGGGGTTCCTGGAAGTGCTCGAATGGAAAGGCTATAAGATCCCGGCAGCCGTACCTGCTTTCCTGGTATTGTTCGGAGGACTTATGTTCCGTCTGATCATGGTGGAAGCCGGACAGATAACGAGATATTTGTATTAAAAAAAATAAGTGATCATGGAGCAAGGAGTTATCAGAAAGACTGACCCAAAGAAATACCTGAATCCCTATTTGATGGGTGTATTGTTGGGTTTTGTTCTCATTGCCGCCTTTTATTTTTCCGGCAGGGGTCCGGGTGCCAGTGGTGCTCCCAAACGTGTTACGGCCGGGGTGGTGGCTGTTGTGGCACCCCAACATGCCGATCATTCAGCCTATTTCAGCAAATATGTTCATTCTGAAAATGGACCGTGGAAATCCTGGCTGAACTTTGAGGTGCTGGGAGTGATCATCGGAGGTTTTATCTCGGGCGCTCTCGCAGGCCGTCTCAAAATTAAAGTGGAACATTCTCCGAAGATCACCTCCCGCAAACGGCTTTTCTGGGCGTTGATCGGAGGGATCCTTTTTGAATACGGTGCTTCCATGGCCCGCGGTTGTACGAGCGGGGCTGCCCTGAGCGGTATAGCAGTGTGGGCCACAGGAGGTTATGTTACCATGCTGGCGATCTTCGGAGGAGCCTATCTGTTTGCTTATTTTTTCAGAAAACTTTGGATTTAAATATACTGCTATGGGACCATTAGTACCACAAGGGATCATTTCACCCGAATGGGATTTTATCATTGCCCTGGTCATCGGAATAGGATTTGGTTTTGTTCTGGAGGGAGCCGGATTTTCTTCGTCGCGCAACCTGGTAGGGCTCTTTTACGGATATGACTTTGTTGTTTTGCGGGTCTTTTTAACCGGAGGAGCTACGGCCGCTGTCGGTATCCTTCTGATGGATTATTTCGGCTGGATAGATATAGGTCAGTTATATGTGCAGCCTACTTACTGGGGGGCTGCCATTGTGGGAGGACTGATCATGGGGCTGGGGTTCGTGACAGGAGGTTTTTGTCCGGGGACCAGCTTTGCTGCTGCATCCATCGGCAAGATGGATGCCCTGATGTTCGTCGTGGGCACCTTCCTGGGCGCTTTCCTGTTCGGGGAGACCTATCCGTTGATCCAAAACTTCGTGAACAGTGGGAATGAAGGAGGGATCAAGATCTACGACAGTCTGGGCATGAGCCGGGGATCGTTCACTTTCCTCCTGATCATCGTATCGGTAGGCTTGTTCTACTTCGTCCCTGTTATTGAAAAAAAGGTCAGAAAACCGGAATATTAACAGCAACAAAATATATTTAACCATGCAAAAAGGAATCATTTTTCTGACGGTTGTCGCTCTGGGCATCGGCGTGCTTGTCTGGTTATTGCCGGAGCGTCCGGAAAGCAATGACATTCCGCCTCATATTCTGCTGCACGACATAGGCTCGGAGACACGCTTTTTTTCCACCGACCATATCGCTTCCATGCTGATAGGCAGGGATCCTTCCCTGCAACTGATCGATGTGAGGGATCAGGAGACTTACAATAAATTCCATTTGCCGGGAGCTGTAAATATCCCGCTGAAAGATATCCTGCAGGAAGATAATATAGATATACTCAGCGGTGAGGAGCAACAACATGTCTTTTACTCGAACGGTACCATTCGTGCCAACCAGGCATGGGTGCTTACAAAAAGAATAGGGATGAAAAATACATTTGTCATGCAGGGAGGGCTCAATCATTGGATCGAGACGATCATGAACCCGCCTTATCCGCCCTCTTCCGCTCCTTCACAGGCTTTCGAGCTGTATGATTTCAGGGTGGCGGCAGGAAGCTATTTCCGCGGTGAGACGGCAGCACCGGTTAAAAAGCAGCAGACACCGGTCAAAGTGGTGCCGAGACGTAAAAAGAAAGTGACCGCATCGGGAGGATGTTGAGAATATCGAATATCGAATATCGAACGTCGAATGACGAATGATGCCTGCCTACCGGCAGGTAGGAATGAAAAGAGGGGAATGATAATAAATGATCTAAATATAAAAAAATGGGGAAGATACATTTGAACTCGAACCATTGGGCAGCGCTGCTGTTGCTGTTGTTGGTCGTTCCGGGGTTTATTTTTTCACACAGGCCCCTGCAATATTATCCGGTCAGTGAGCAGGAGATGCTGGAGGAGGTGTTGCCGATGAAGGATGTCCTCACTCCCGGAGAGGTGCGGAAAGCCCTCCGCAGCGGCGATCCTTCTGTCGTATTGGTGGACCTGCGTACCCCGGCCGAATATGTGATCGGACATCTGGGACAGGCAGTCAATATTCCTGTATTTGACATGCTGCAAAAGAAGAACCTGGCAATGTTCGGCGATACTACGAAAACTTTCGTGTTATATGCCGGTAACGAAGTGAATGGTTGCGGACCGTGGATGCTGTTACGGCAACTGGGATATGACAATGTGAAGGTCATGCTCGGGGGATATGATTT
>WFRO01000405.1 GCA_015486475.1 Bacteroidales bacterium | reverse complement strand
ACGATGGCATCATCCTCCCGGATCAGCACATCGTCTTCGATCCGGATGCCCCCGAAGTCCATAAAAGCATCCAGCTTGTCGTAATTGATGAACTCCGTGAATTTCTTCTCTTTTCTCCATTGCTCAATAAGGGCGGGAATAAAGTAGATCCCCGGCTCGATGGTAAAAACAAAACCGGGCTCCAGCTTTCTGGCCAGGCGCAGGAAGGCCATGCCGAACTGTTTGCTGCGGTGCACCTCATCATTGTACCCGACATAATCCTCTCCCAGTCCCTCCATGTCATGCACATCCAGTCCCATCATGTGACCCAGTCCGTGGGGGAAGAAAAGAGCAACAGCGCCCAGGCTCACGGCCTGGTCCATATCGCCCCGCATCAGTCCCACCTCCTTGAGCCCGTTGGCAATGATGCGGGAGGCCATCAGGTGAAGGTTTTTATTGGTAATGCCGGGGCGGGAGGCATTGATGGTCTCCGTATTGGCTTCCAGGACGATCTCATAGATGTCTTTCTGTCGCTGATCGAACTTCCCGCTCACAGGAACGGTGCGGGTGATATCACTGGCATAATGCAGCAAGGATTCGGCCCCGGCATCCGTCACCATCAGTCTTCCGGCTTTCAGCTCATTGCCGTGATAATGATTGTGGAGGGTCTGTCCGTTGATGGTCAGGATAATGGGGAATGAGATACCGTTACCGCGGGCAGCGGCGATCCCCTCGATCGTTCCGGCGATCTCCCGTTCGATCACCCCCGGCCGTGCCATCTTCATCGCGGTGGTATGCATCTCCCAGGCGATCTCCATCGCATATTCGATCTCCCGGATCTCCTCCTCCCCTTTGTAAGACCGCAGGTTCACTATTGCTTTGATCAGCGGCACGGATACCATGTCACGGAGCTTCGAAGGAGCCAGCCCGGTCATCTCCGACATGAAAAGGACCGTGTCTCCCCGGTAAAAAGGCAGAAAATGAAGGGTCCTCCCTTTTTCCAGCGCCGTTTTCAGCATGTCTCCCAGCTTTGCCAGCGGGGCGGTATGGGTCACCCCCACCTGTGCAGCCTGTTCTTTCACGGAAGGCTGATCCCCCATCCAGATAATATCATCCATGTCCACATCATTGCCGAAAATATGGTCATTCCCGTTCTCCAGGTCCATCACCCCCACAAAACCGGGGTGGTCAAGGCCAAAAAAATAAAGGAAATTACTGTCCTGCCTGTAGCGGTATTGATTGGCAGGATAGTTCATAGCACTCTCGTCATTTCCGGGAAGGATCACCAGGCCTTCTTTCAGCTGATCATGGATCTTCCGCCGGCGCTTAATATAGATCTCTTTGTCAAACATGATTTATTTTTTGGTTAAACGTTGCAAGGTACGCCATTCTGATCACTATTTAAAAGATTTAATTACTACGAATAGCATATATTTTTAAAAAATATTCTTATATTCGCTCGTCAAACCTTATTTTATTAACAACCAATTAACCGCCTGTCAACATGCCCTATCGCCGATTGCCCAATACGGATGCAGCAAGGATGAAGGCCCTGCATACCGCATTGCAAAAAGGGGATGATCTTTCCCCTTTGGAACTGGCTTTCCCGCAGAAAAGTTATTACCGCCTCCGCTCCTTTATCCCCAATTATGAAGCCGCACTTCTGGATTACACCCGGAAAAAAGAGGCTTTTTCCCTTCAGTCCAGAGAGACCCATGAGCTTTTCCGCAAGGCACGTCTTTTCCTGACCCATTTCATACAGGTCACTTTTTTTGCGATCCAGCGGGGAGAGATCCCTGAGAACACGCTGGAATACTTTGGACTGGATTCCCATAAAACAATCCCTTCCCTGCAAAGTTTTGAGGAGCTGGTCGAATGCGGGAAGCGGATCCTTGACGGAGAAAAAACACGGATCCAGGAGGGAAAAAGGCCTGTCACCAATCCCACAGCTGCCGTCGTCAAGGTCCGTTATGAGGTTTTTCTGGACTCTTATCATTCCTACAGTATTCACAAAAAGAACAAGTCCCTGGCCCAGGAGAAGATACTGTCCTTCCGAAAAGAGGCTGACCGGATCATTGCCGGGTTGTGGGACAATATCGAAACTTTTTTCGGGGATCTGCCGGACACTATGCGCAGGCAGAAAGCTTCGGATTATGGCATCACGTATGTTTATCGCAAGAATGAGCTGCGCCGCATGGGATCTTTTTCCGACTGACGGGTTAGATTTACTTGCTGTCCTTCGCACCCTACATATATCAGGCAAAAGTAAAAAGTAAAAAGGCAGAAGGCACAAGGATGACAGGGTGCTGGGTGAACCACGAACCACCAACTCTCAACCAATTCCCTTTGCGGTTCTTCGCGCTGCTTTGTGTCCCTTTGCGTAATAGCCTCTTTACATTAAATATCTGGCTGTTACGGTAGAGTAGGGTGAAAGGAAAAGCTGTAATGGGCTACGCCTCAATTTCAGACCTTTTCCTTTCAGCCCCCTCGTCAAACCGTACGTGCGGTTTTCCCGCATACGGCTTTCCTGCAAGTTTCATCTTAAAGTATTCACAGGTCGTAACCCAGAGGTCGCATAGGGCTTTATCAGCCCGTATTCTTTGACTAATTTGTCAAAGGCCTGTTGGCCGTACAGGCGTGACTTCCTCTGACTCTTACGATTGTAGTACCGAAACAGCCGGTTGCGCAAATAGTCTTCCAATTCTTTGAACGCTACCTGCGTGT
>WFRO01000404.1 GCA_015486475.1 Bacteroidales bacterium | reverse complement strand
TCAGAGATGAGAAATGAGCGATGAGCTCCGCCTTCGTTCCGATGTATCGGAACTACGGCGGACAAAGGATGATGCGATAAAGCAAACGGTCAGTCCCGTATCCCCCAACTTTTAACTTTAGCTCACTTTTAACTTTTAACTCGTCACTCCACACTCCAAGTACTCCAAACTTATTATGTGGTCAGGGGGGCGGGCGGGACAAGCTTGATAATGCCTTGTTTTATGGTTGACTTTTGGGTTTCTTTTACCCTGAGCCAGCAGAAGTTACTCCTTTCTCACATGGCTGATCTGGAAACGGGCGGAGAACAGGATGCGTTGGTCACGGGCGGTGGAGCCGTCTTTTTCAAATTTTCTTCCATACTGGTAGTCGAGCCCGAATTGCAGGACATTGGTATGGAAAACTGTGTATATGGCTTGCACGACGGCATATTCTGAACGGTGAAAAGCGTTGTCCGTCTGTCCCGGTGTGTTGTGCTGGCGTGTGCCGCTGTAACCCCCGGAGAAAGCCCAGTGAGCATTCAGATAATGATTATAGAAAGCTACAAAACCCCATTGAAAAGGCACGGTGGCCTGCAGCGTGGCCGTGGGGGTGATCTCTACGCCGCCGTCATTGTTGTATCCGGCATAACCGTGGCCGAAGACCGTCTGCAGGTTGAACATCCCCTTTCTCTGCAGGACATACAGGTTGCTCGTGAGGTTGACAGCCCAGCCGAAAAGATTGTGGGAGGTTGCCTGCTCAGTCTGCTGGCTGATCACATCATACGAGAGCATACGCAACATGCCGGCAGCGCGTACATGGCCCCACTCACCCTGTCGCGTATACCGCATGATGAGGTCGGGGATGATCTCCTTGGACTGTACGTTCAGCAAAGCAGGGTCGATCTGGCGGATGTATCCGGGATCGATCTCGGAGCCGGGCAGCTCAAGAGAAGCCTGCAATACATTGTATTGGTTCAATGCATGGGTATAGCGTATCATCACGGAGGGCAGCAGGGCCATCCCCGACGGCCCCCACCAGTCATAAATGTTGGGAAAACAACTCAGGTCGATGAAAGTGGACCAGTCCTTGCCGATGCGGAAAGGCCCCCAGTCACCGTAGGCCAGCCGGAAACGAAAAGTGGTCTCACCGGCCTGTGCCCCCATGCCGAAGAGGTCGAACTCAAAGCGCAACCGCATGGGGCCCCACCGGTGATTGGTCGGCAACACCCCCTCGAATTTGAAAGTGGACTGACGCAGGCTGAAGTAGGTGTTGTTGGAACTGCCCCAGCCCGGATCAGAGGGGTGGACAGGGATCCTGGAAGGTCTGAAGCCACCGATCCAGGTAGGATCCATCTGGTTAAGGTCGTGGATCACATCCACATGCACCATGCCCCAGATGTTCAGCCACGGCTTGCCGGTGATGAACTTTGTGCTGTCCTGCCCTGCCAGAGGAAGTAGAAAACCTGCTAAAATAAATGACAGGATGAATGTCCTTAATGATCTCATGATTTCATGATTTTAGGTGATTGGTATAGTCCTGTTTATTTAGTCCTCAGGTTATCCGTGAGGTTTCTGACTAAAACTTGATCACGATACCGGCCGAGGGTCCGTGGAAATCATAATCCACGACCGTATTTATATCGGTTCTCGGGAAAATGGCATGGACGGAGAATTTTTCGTAACTTATGGATAAGGACAGCCAGGAAATGACCCTGAAAGAGAAAGAGATCTTATAATCCTGGACATATCCTCCCAGGCTGGGGGTATACAGCGAGAAGACGCCGGCATTACCATTGATCGCGAGCCAGGAGGTCAGATCAAATTTCATGAGGACACCCAGATTGGGCAGAGGTAGCGTAGTATTCAGAGAGGGATTGGTGAGGATCAGGTTCTCTCCTCTCAATCCTGTTTTGACCAGCATTACATATACATTGAAATAGGCTCCCAGGAAAGCATGGGGATCTTTCAGTATGGAAAAAACATATCCCAGACTAAATACGTGGGTATTAAAATAAAGATCGTAATTCGTACCTGCCGGGATCGTGTCTCCCTGCCAGGGAATGTCATGTCTGGTCGAGTAGGACTCGCTTCTGTTCAGCCCATAGTAATTTATATACAGTCCGCTGCTGGGAGTGAAACGCCACAAAAGGGATCCGGAAAAGAAAGGCCTTTTGTCGGGCAGGTGGAGGTTGTTCTCCAGACTGATGACAGCATGGATCATACTGCCGGGGACATTAAAGTCGAGTTTGGTGTCCAGGAAAGCATAGACCACGGAGCCTTCCAGAAAAAAACGACTGTGGGTGCGGCGGAGCTCCTCCCGGCTGATATCTCTTTTTTCTTTTCGTCCACTTTTTTTCTCTGCCTTTTGCTGCTCTACCGAGTCTGTTTGCAGAGAGTTCGCAGAGGCTGTGGTGTCCGGGGCAACCTGCGCATAAGATATGTTCCCCGCCTGGAAAAGAAGAAATAAAACTGCGGTACAGAACCAATATCTGGCCGGGCGCATTTTCTGCAACAGGCTGTCCCACGGTGACGAAAATTCTGTTCCCATTTTTTACTTTGCTGTGCAATGAAAAAGAGTTCCCGGAGTTCAATGTTCCGGGAGCCTCTGTCAAAAGGGAAGATCTTTCCTAATGCCCGGCATCTTTCCATTCCAGCTGTTCCCGGATGATGACCCAGGCCGGCTTGTTGAGGTAAGAGGTGAAACAGGTGGCCGTGCCGGTATAGTCCATGAGACCGTTATCGTCGGCATATTCATGAAGCCCGTCTGCGTCCTTATATTGCACGATGTAACCGTTCCCTGATTTCATGGCCTGTATAAATTCATTATCATTCCTTTGCAGGATCACAAAGTCATCATCGTTTTTCATCTCTTCCAGGGCCTTCATCACCACATCCGGTTGAGGATCTTCAACTTTGGATCCGTCCACTTTTTCCAGTACAAGGACCACGGTTTTATTCCCGGCCTGGCTTTCCTGAATGCTCTCATGCACGGCTTTGGCTGCCTCTTCACCCCCTGCCTCACGGGCGATCTTTTCTGCGACGTTGGAATATTGTTCCAGGATCTTGTCGGAATTATCAGACATTTTTCTGACTGCTTTGTGGAGTGCCAGACCCATGATTGAAAAAAGTAACAGGAGAATTGCCAGAATGATGGCAATGATCCTGGATGTGTCGGGCTTTCCTTTTAAGACTCCGGATAAGGCCAGGTAGAGCATCCAAAGGGCATACAGATTGATGATGAGACTTACCAGGGTATCCAGGAAGCCCGAAAACATCAGAAATCCAAAGACCGCCTGGACGGGCATCAGTACCATCATGTCGGCCGTCACCCGTACGTTGGCTTCATAGTCGGTACTGCCGCTGGCGATAGAAGAGATGATCAGCAGGATCGCTCCGCCGACGAAAAGACCGATCAGCGCACCGATGATCGTGCCTATCAGCGCCATGATCCCCATGCCGCTGCCGGTGAGAAACCCCAGAGACCCTCCCATGGCCGAGAATCCCAGGATGCTCCAGAGCAGCCGGAAGACACCGGCGACCGTACCATAAATAAGCGCTTTGATCACGGGCTCGCCCATACCACCGCTGACAGGCATCGTGGAGAAATGCTCCTTAGGATGCAACAAGGCCCCTTTGGCATCAGCCGTCATCTTCTGAAAAGAGAAGCTTTCCTCTGTTTTGGGTTGTTCATTCTGTTCTGTCATGATCGGTAATTTTTTAAGGTTGGTATTTGGTTGAGTAAATATCAGAAAAAATAGTAGTAAACCCAAAATCAGCAATAGAAAATCGCAGGCGCTTTTCATTGCCAAAAAAAATGCCACTGCAGAAAGGTGTGGCATTTTTTGGAGGAAATCTTCAGAAAATTATATTCTCAGTCTGGTGATCCGGCATGGTGGATCTTAAAGGTACGGTATCCGAAAATGGCGATGACCACAAAGCTGATGAAGGGCAGGATGAAAGAGGCGTTGACGGCAGGCAGGGGGCCTACGGTGCCCAGGTCGATGATATGTCCCTGCAAAGGTGGCATCAGTGCACCCCCGACGATGGCCATGACCAGCCCTGCCGCTCCCAGCTTGGCGTCGTCGTTGTTCATCCCTTTCAGGGAGATCCCGTAGATGGTAGGGAACATGATGGACATGAAAAGCGAGGTGGCCATCAGTGAATAGAGGC
>WFRO01000403.1 GCA_015486475.1 Bacteroidales bacterium | reverse complement strand
GGACCCCCGCCATGCCGAACGGTGGCTGATCCTCATCACCTACCTGATCGGCCTCTCCATAGGTGTACACCTGCTCAACCTGCTGGCCATCCCCGCCATTGTCCTGGTCTATTATTACAAAAAATACAATCCCACCCCGAAGGGAACCGTGATCGCCCTCAGCATCTCTTTTGTTCTGGTGGTCCTGATCATGTATGGCATTATACAGGGTCTGTTCAAGGTCTCTTCGCGGTTTGAGCTGTTCATGGTCAATACCCTGGGACTTCCTTACAACAGCGGGTTGACCCTGCACATGCTGCTGCTGGCGGCCAGCCTCATCCTGGGGATCTATTACATCCTGAAGAACAAAGACCTTAAGAAAACGCTGATCTTCGCCAGCACAGCGGTCGTGCTGTCGGGCATGCCTTTCCTGACCTCCTCGATCTTCACGGACCTGATCATCGCAGCCCTCCTCGTCTGGGTCGTGGTCGCCCTGGGAAAAAAGAACCAGCGTATGCTGCTCACGCTGCTCTCCTCCCTGACCATGATCCTGATAGGCTATTCCTCTTTTGCCATGATCCTGATCCGTTCCAATGCGGATCCCCCGCTCAACGAGAACAAGCCGGACAATGTTTTCTCCTTTCTCTCTTACATCGACCGCGAACAGTATGGCACCAGGCCCCTGTTTTACGGACAATATTACAACACGCCCATCACAGGGGTGAAGAATGGCAAGCCCACCTACGTTCAGGAAAACGGTAAATACGTGATCTCCCAATATGCAGCCTCTTACGAGTACGATCCCAAAGGGATGACCATCTTCCCGAGGATGTACAGCAACCAGCCGGACCATATCAAGGTCTACAAACAGTGGGCCCATATCAAAGGAAGGCCGATCCAGGTCAGGGAAAGAGATGGCACCACCAAAACGATCATGATCCCCACTTTCGGGGAGAACCTGCGGTTCTTCTTTACCTACCAGTTGGGATTCATGTACGGCCGTTATTTCATGTGGAACTTCTCAGGACGGCAGAACGATATCCAGGGCCTGGGAGGACCGCTGGAAGGCAACTGGATCAGCGGCATCCCTTTCTTCGATAAGAACAGGGTAGGTCCCACCGAGAACCTGCCGGCCAAATTCGCTCAGAACAAGGGAAGGAACATATACTATATGCTGCCTTTCCTGCTGGGTCTTATCGGCCTGTTCTTTCACTGGAAACGACACCCCCAGGATTTTCTGGTCGTGATGATGCTGTTCTTTATGACCGGCATAGCCATCGTGATCTATCTTAACCAGACCCCCAACCAGCCCAGGGAAAGGGACTATGCCTATGTGGGGTCTTTCTATGCCTACAGTATATGGATCGGTCTGGGCGTACTGGGCCTGTTCTACCTGTTGAAAAAGGTGCTTTCGGAAAAGATCAGTGCCATCGTGGCCGGATTGCTCACCCTGGGTGTGCCTGCCCTGATGGGACAGCAGAACTGGGACGATCATGACCGTTCGGGACGGTACACCGCCCGTGACCTGGCCTACGATTACCTCAACACCTGCGAAAAAGACGCCATCCTCTTTACCAACGGAGATAATGACACTTTCCCCCTTTGGTACATCCAGGAAGTGGAAGGGGTACGTACCGATGTCAGGGTGGTCAACCTGATGCTTTTCAACACCGACTGGTACATCGACCAGATGAAGAGAAAAGTGTATGAATCGGATCCGTTGCCGCTGACACTCGACCGGAAAAAATACCTGGACGGTACCAACAACCAGATCTACCTGGTGGATAACAAGAAGGTGAAGGGATACCTGAACCTGCGCACAGCCATTGATTTTCTGGCCAGTGACAACCCCGCCTCCAAATTGCAGCTGCAGGATGGTCGTTCCATCGACTTCCTCCCGGCCAAAAAGTTCAGTATACCGGTCGACAGCGCCACGGTGGTCTCCAACGGCACGGTCGCTCCTGCGCTTGCCGGTAAGATCGTCCCGCAGGTACAGATCAACCTGAGCAAGAAAACTTACATCATGAAAAGCACGATGATGGTCATGGACCTGCTGGCTCATTTCAACTGGCAGCGACCCGTGTATTACGTGACCGGTCGTCACGATGATGCCATGGGCATGGAAAATTACTTCCAGCTCGAAGGATTCGGATACCGGCTGGTGCCCATAAGAACGAAAAACTCCGACAATTACATCGATTATGGCCGCGTCAACACGGAAAGGCTGTATGATAACCTTATGAACAAGTACCGCTGGGGAAGGATGAATGCTCCGGATGTTTACCTCGATTATTATACACGCAGGACCATCTCCATCATCAAGGTAAGGAACATTTTTGCACGACTGGCCAAGGCACTGGTACAGGAAGGGAAAAAAGACTCCGCCATTGCTGTTGTGGACCGCAGCATAGAGCTGCTGCCCAAAGACAAAATGCCTTACAGCATCTTCACTATCGGGCAGATCGAAGCATATTATGCGGCCGGGGCACAGGCAAAAGCCGACAGCCTGGCCCTCGATTATGCCGGCGATCTGAAAGACGAGATGAACTATTATTTCTCCTTCCCGGCCGACATGAGCCAGTCCCTCGATTACCAGAAAAAGGTCAGCCTCCAGATCCTCCAGCAGATCGCCGTCACCTGCAAGAAATACAATGCGACCCTGGGGAAAGAGCTGGAAGACGAAGTAAACCAGTACTACGGCCTGTACCTCCAGTCAGCGGGGATACGGCGTAATTGAACATCGTAAAAACAGGGAGTCAGGAACGGGAGGAGGCCCGAACCACCTCTTTCTTATCGAGAAACTCTCCCACGGTCTTCAGCAGGGTGTGGGGAAGAATGGGCTTGGTAAGATACGCATCACACCCGGCCATATAGGATTTCTCCCGGATCTCCCGCGAGGCATAAGCCGTCACAATGACCACAGGGATCTGCGGATATTTCTCCTTGACAAAGCGCGTGGCATCAATACCGTTTTTCAGGGGGATCAGGATGTCCATTAAGATGATGTCGGCAGGATGATCTTCACTCTCGACATAGTTAACGAACTCAACCCCGTTCCGGATCCATACGATCCGTATACCTGTTTTCTTTAAAAGGGATTCAAAATACTGGTATCCGGCCTCATCATCCTCTACAATGATGAGCTTTTTGTCTTTCCAGTCCTGACCGAGATCGTTGTTTATCACCGGGTTATGGAGTTATGTATATAACTTTATTCCGGAACTTAAAATATAAAAGATCCCGATTCAAAAAATGCTCCTTTGAAACAATTTATTCACAACCCCCTGTTAATAACTTTGCAATGATCTGAAATACCAAAAGATACAAAGACGGCAAATGTTCATCTTTTATCAGGAGCAACTACCCCTTTTCGCATGACGTTGTCGCACCGGTTGACAAAATTCTTCAGGATGAAAGTACGGCCGGAACGCGGATGGAACACATACAGGTCTTCCCCCTTCAGTTCATAGTTGGTCTCCTTGCTGATCTCCCGGCCGTTTACAAACAGATAGTAAACGCCGTCACGTGTGGCCCGCCACCGGATTTTCAGGTCTCCCGTAAAAACCGGCTCCTTCGTGGCATTATTGCCGGCCGTAACAGGTACCACAGGGGCACTGAAAGTTTTATCTGTCGGATAGATCTCTCTCCATCTGTTGTCCAGATACTTTGAAACATTTTTAACAAAATAATGTGCATCGTTGCCGGGGTAGTAGATCTGCAGGTCTTTTTTATTGTTCTCCAGGGATACCTGTATCTTGGTGGTCACATCCTCCACCCCCACGACAAACCACAGGTTTCCATTACTGTCAGCCCTCCATTTTGCCTTGTAACGCGCATCGAAGGCTGCCTGTGTCTCAATCCCTGTTGCAGCACCGGCAGGATCCTTTTCCAGTGCTTTCTCCGTCTCACTGGTCTGGTAATAATCTGCCACTGTCGCCGGCAGTTTTTCGGCCGGACGGTACCGGTTGTCACGGTTTTTCCAGTAATTACGCAACAGGTACCTTTCGTAGGTTTCGGGATCTTCGGCGATCAGATCGTCCCCGAAAGGATAGGTCCTGGGATCCGTGATCTCCCGGCCGTCCTTCTTCAGCACAATATTTTTCGTATCGGCTTTCCAGAATGTCCCCTTTTCACTTACCGGTGCTCCCTGGTCGGCAAAATAGGCGGTCATCTGTTCCTGGGTGGGCTTGAAATAAAAATCTCCCGTCAGCGAAGAGGACTCCCAGGGCACCTGC
>WFRO01000402.1 GCA_015486475.1 Bacteroidales bacterium | reverse complement strand
TGCACTTCCCCTTCGATCTCGGAGATGATGACGGCATTGTAGGGGTCCCATTCGCAGATGAGATCGCCTTTTTTCACCTTGTCACCCGGCTTGAAATAGAGGGTGGACCCGTAAGGTATGGCATGGGTGGAGAGGGCTATGTCGGTGTTGGTATCCAACACTTTCAGTTCACCGAGACGTCCTATCACGATCCTCACTTTCTTGCCCGTCTCATCTTTTTTCTCCACAGCGCGCAGATCGTCGATCACCAGTTTCCCGTCATATTTTGCGATGATGCTCGAGTCGGCGGTGATGTTGGAGGCAGTACCACCCACGTGGAACGTACGCAGTGTCAGCTGTGTCCCCGGCTCACCGATCGACTGTGCGGCGATAACGCCAACAGCCTCACCGATCTGTACCATCTTGCCGGTGGCAAGGTTACGGCCGTAACACTTGGCACATACCCCCCGTTTGGATTCGCAGGTAAGCACCGATCGTATCTCCACCTGCTCGATGGGAGATTCTTCGATCTTTTTGGCGATCTCTTCGGTGATCTCCTCGCCGGCGCTGATGATCAGCTCGCCTGTCTGAGGATGATATACATCGTGGACGGTGGTACGTCCCAGGATCCGGTCGTAAAGGGTCTCGACAACCTCTTCGTTCTTTTTGATGGCGGTAGCCACCAGACCACGCAGCGTACCGCAGTCCTCTTCGTTGATCACCACGTCCTGCGACACATCTACCAGACGACGCGTCAGGTAACCGGCGTCGGCCGTTTTCAGGGCCGTATCGGCAAGACCTTTGCGGGCACCGTGGGTAGAGATGAAATACTCCAGTACGGAAAGACCTTCCTTGAAGTTGGAGAGGATCGGGTTCTCGATGATCTCCGAGCCGGTAGCGCCCGATTTCTGGGGCTTGGCCATCAGACCACGCATGCCCGAGAGCTGCCGGATCTGCTCCTTGGAGCCCCGGGCCCCGGAGTCCAGCATCATGTAAACCGGATTGAAACCGTTCTTGTCAGTGGAAAGACGTTTCATCAAAGCCTGCGTCAGCCTGGCATTGGTATGGGTCCAGATATCGATGATCTGGTTGTAACGCTCGTTGTTGGTGATGAACCCCATATTATAGTTGTTCAGCACCTCTTCCACCTGCTGGTATCCTTCCTCGATGAATTTCGCTTTCTCTTCCGGGACGATGACATCTCCCAGGTTGAAGGAGAGACCGCCACGGAAAGCCATCTCATAACCCATGGCCTTGATATCATCCAGGAATTTGGCAGCTTTGGCCGTACCGGTCTTCTTCAGCACCGTTCCGATGATGTCACGCAGGGATTTCTTTGTCAGCACCGTGTTGATGAAGCCCATTTCCCGGGGCACCACCTCATTGAAGAGCACGCGGCCCACGGTGGTCTCCACGATCTTCTTCACCGGCTGACCGTTCTCCATATCGTCCACCCGCACCTTGATGACCGCGTGCAGGTCGACCATTTTCTCATTGTATGCGATGATCACCTCTTCGGGGGAGTAGAAGCTCATCCCCTCTCCCGGCACCTTCTCTTTGGCTGAGCTTTTCTTGGCCTTGGTGATATAATACAGACCGAGGACCATGTCCTGGGAGGGCACCGTGATAGGTGCTCCGTTGGCAGGGTTCAGGATGTTGTGCGATGCCAGCATGAGGAGCTGTGCCTCGAGGATGGCCGCATTGCCCAGGGGCAGGTGGACAGCCATCTGGTCACCATCGAAGTCAGCGTTGAATCCCGTACATGCCAGGGGATGCAACTGGATGGCTTTCCCCTCGATCAGCTTGGGCTGGAAGGCCTGGATCCCCAGACGGTGCAGCGTGGGAGCACGGTTGAGGAGCACAGGATGGCCCTTCAGCACATTCTCCAGGATATCCCACACCACGGGGTCCTTGCGGTCGACGATCTTCTTGGCCGACTTCACGGTCTTGACGATGCCCCTTTCGATCAGCTTGCGGATGATGAAAGGCTTGTACAGTTCGGCAGCCATGTCCTTGGGCAAGCCACACTCGTGCATCTGCAGTTCGGGACCGACGACGATCACCGAACGGGCCGAGTAGTCGACACGTTTCCCCAGGAGGTTCTGACGGAAACGCCCCTGTTTGCCTTTGAGGCTGTCGCTGAGCGATTTCAGGGGACGGTTGTTCTCCGTTTTTACCACATTGGATTTGCGGGAGTTGTCAAAGAGAGAATCGACAGCTTCCTGCAGCATCCTTTTCTCGTTGCGAAGGATCACCTCGGGAGCTTTGATCTCGATAAGTCTTTTCAGCCGGTTGTTGCGAATGATCACACGCCGGTAGAGGTCGTTGAGGTCGGAGGTGGCAAAGCGTCCTCCGTCGAGGGGCACCAGCGGCCGCAGGTCGGGCGGGATGACCGGCACCACCTTGATGATCATCCACTCGGGACGGTTGATGTTCCTGGAAGCACGGAAAGCCTCCACCACCTGCAGGCGCTTGAGGGCCTCGTTCTTCCGCTGCTGGGAAGTCTCGTGATTGGCTTTGTCACGCAAGGTGAAGGAAAGATCATCCAGATCGAGACGCGAGAGCAGCTTGTACAGCGCTACGCCTCCCATGTCGGCAATGAACTTGTCCGGATGGTCATCCTCAAGATACTGGTTCTCTTTCGGCAGAGCATCCAGGATGTTGAGGTATTCTTCCTCGGTGAGGAAATCCATGTATTTGATCCCTTCTTTCTCCATGATCCCGGGATTGATCACCACATACCGTTCGTAATAGATGATCGAATCCAGTTTCTTGGTGGGCAGGCCCAGCAGATAACCGATCTTATTGGGCATGGAACGGAAATACCAGATATGTGCCACCGGCACGACCAGGTTGATGTGACCCATGCGTTCCCTTCTCACTTTCTTCTCGGTCACCTCCACACCACAACGGTCACAAACGATCCCTTTGTAACGGATCCCTTTGTATTTCCCGCAGTGACATTCATAGTCCCTTACCGGTCCGAAGATCCTCTCACAAAAGAGACCGTCACGCTCGGGCTTGTAGGTCCGGTAGTTGATGGTCTCGGGTTTGAGCACTTCACCGTGCGATTGTTCCAGGATCTCTTCGGGTGAAGAGAGACCGATGGTTACCCTGGAAAAATCGGAACTGACTTTTGTATCTTTTCTAAATGACATATTTGAAAAATGTTATTATTTACAAATCCTGTTCTACACTAAAGCAAACCTGTGTTTACTCCAGTTTGACACTGAGGGCCAGGCCTTTGAGCTCATGCAGCAGCACGTTGAGCGACTCGGGGATACCGGGCGTCGGCATGTTCTCCCCTTTGACGATGGCCTCGTAGGTGCGGGCGCGTCCCTGGACGTCGTCCGATTTGACGGTCATCACCTCCTGGAGAATATTGGCAGCCCCGAAAGCTTCGAGGGCCCATACCTCCATCTCCCCGAAACGCTGGCCGCCGAACTGTGCTTTACCGCCCAGCGGCTGCTGTGTGATCAGCGAATAAGGACCGATGGAGCGGGCGTGCATCTTGTCGTCGACAAGGTGGCCCAGCTTGAGCATGTAAATGATTCCCACGGTGGCCGGCTGGTCGAATCGCTCGCCGGTGCCGCCGTCATACAGATGGGTCACCCCGTAGTCGGGCAGTCCTGCCTTTTTGGTGTAGTCAGTGATCTGCTCCAGAAGGGCTCCGTCGAAAATGGGTGAAGAGAACTTCACGCCCAGCTTCTCGCCGGCCCAGCCCAGGACGGTCTCGTAGATCTGTCCCAGGTTCATACGGGAAGGCACCCCCAGCGGGTTGAGGACGATGTCCACCGGTGTACCGTCTTCGAGAAAAGGCATATCCTCGGCCCGCACGATACGGGCCACGATACCCTTGTTCCCATGACGGCCGGCCATCTTGTCCCCCACCTTGATCTTACGCTTCTGGGCTATGTACACCTTCGCCAGCTTGATGATGCCTGCAGGCAGCTCATCACCGATACTCTGATTATACTTCAGACGTTTGTAGTAACCGTCGATTTCCTTGTACTTGGAGAGATAGTTGTGCAGGATCGTCTTGATCTGCTCATTCTTCTTCTTGTCCGTCGTCCACTTGTTGGGGTTGACACTCAGGAAATCGATGGTCTGCAGCTGCCGCAGGGTGAACTTGGTCCCTTTGGGGATCAGGTCCTCGTTGTAATTGTTCTTCACCCCCTGCGAAGCCTTGCCGTTCACCAGCACAAAGAGCTTGTCGATAAGCTTGTTGCGCAGCTCTTCCGCTTTCTGCTGGAACTCCTGTTCCAGTTTCTCGAGGATGGGCTTGTCGAGCGAGCGCTTGTTACGTTCTTTGTTGGCCCGTGCAAAGAGCTTCTTGTCGATCACAACCCCTGACAGGGAAGGACCGGCTTTCAGGGAAGCATCTTTCACATCACCGGCTTTGTCGCCGAAGATGGCACGCAGCAACTTCTCTTCAGGAGAGGGATCGGATTCCCCCTTCGGGGTGATCTTACCGATGAGGATATCGCCCGGTCTCACATGGGCACCGATACGTATCAGGCCGTTCTCGTCCAGGTTCTTCGTAGCTTCCTCGCTCACATTGGGGATGTCGGAAGTCAGCTCCTCAAGGCCTCTCTTGGTATCCCGCACCTCCAGCACATATTCGTCGATATGTATGGAGGTGAAGATATCGTTGCGCACCACGTTCTCGGAGATCACGATGGCATCCTCAAAGTTGTAACCTTTCCAGGGCATGAAAGCCACTTTCAGGTTACGGCCGAGGGCCAGCTCTCCGTCCACGGTACCATATCCTTCGGTGATCACCTGTCCTTTGACCACTTTTTCCCCTTTCCGTACAATGGGTTTGATATTAACGGAGGTGTTCTGGTTGGTCTTGCGGAACTTGGTCAGGTGGTATTCCCTGACATCATCGTCAAAGCTTATGAATTTCTCCTCCTCACTGCGTGAGTAGCGGATGACGATCTTCTCGGAATCGACATACTCGACGATACCGTCGCCTTCGGCTATGAAGAGCATCCTGGAGTCATGAGCCACCACTTCCTCAATGCCCGTACCCACGATGGGAGCTTCGGGACGCAGGAGCGGCACGGCCTGACGCATCATGTTGGAGCCCATCAGGGCCCTGTTAGCATCGTCGTGCTCGAGGAAGGGGATCAGCGAAGCGGCCACCGACGCGATCTGGTTGGGAGCCACATCCATGAGGTCCACTTTCGTAGCATCCTCAAAGGGAAAGTCCCCTTCATAACGGGCCTTCACCCGCTGGTTGACAAATTTTCCTTCATTATCGTACGGCGCGTTGGCCTGGGCGATGACCTTGTTCTCTTCCTCTTCGGCGCTGAGATAGACCACGGCATCGTTGCTCAGGTCTACATGGCCCACCTCCACCTTGCGGTAGGGGGTCTCGATGAATCCCAGCTTGTTGATCTTGGCATATACACAAAGGGACGAGATCAGTCCGATGTTGGGACCTTCCGGCGTCTCGATGGGACACAGGCGACCGTAGTGGGTGTAATGCACATCACGCACCTCAAAACCGGCACGTTCCCTGGAGAGACCTCCCGGTCCCAGGGCGGAGAGACGGCGTTTGTGGGTCATCTCGGCCAGCGGGTTGGTCTGGTCCATGAACTGCGACAGCTGGTTGGTGCCGAAGAACGAGTTGATCACCGACGAGAGCGTCTTGGAGTTGATCAGGTCGGTTGGGGTGAACACCTCGTTGTCACGCACGTTCATGCGTTCGCGTGTGGTACGGGCCATACGGGCCAGCCCCACGCCAAACTGGTTGTAGAGCTGCTCACCTACGGTACGCACACGGCGGTTGCTCAGGTGGTCGATATCGTCCACATCCGTCTTCGAGTTGATCAGCTTGATCAGGTGCTTGATGATCTCCACAATATCGGAGGGTGTCAGCACCTGCTGGTCCAGCGGGGTGTCGAGGTTCAGCTTCTTGTTGAGCTTGTAACGGCCCACCTGGCCCAGGTCATATCTTTTGTCGGAAAGGAAGAGGTTGTTAATCACCTCACGGGCGGTCTGCTCGTCCGGCGGCTCAGCGTTACGCAACTGCCGGTAGATATGCAGGACAGCCTCTTTTTCCGAGTTACAGGGGTCTTTCTGCAGAGTGTTGAAGATGATCTCGTAGTCGGTGATATCCTTGTCGTCCTTATGCAGGAGGATGGTGCCGGGGTTGGCGTCGATGATCAGGTCGATGTGCTCTTTCTCCAGCACTGTCTCCCGCTCGAGCACCACCTCGTTACGTTCGATGGAGACCACCTCGCCGGTATCTTCGTCAACGAAGTCTTCCACCCATGATTTCAGAACACGGGCGGCCAGCTTACGGCCAAGCACCCTTTTCAGGCTGGCCTTGGAGACCTTGATCTCTTCAGAGAGGCCGAAGATCTCGAGGATATCCTTGTCACTCTCAAAGCCGAACGTTCTCAGCAGGGTGGTGACAGGTAATTTTTTCTTCCGGTCGATGTAAGCGTACATCACGTTGTTGATGTCCGTGGCAAATTCGATCCACGATCCTTTGAACGGGATGACGCGGGCGGAATAGAGCTTGGTACCGTTGGCATGGAGGCTCTGGCCGAAGAAAACGCCCGGTGAACGGTGCAGCTGCGAGACCACGACACGCTCTGCCCCGTTGATGATGAAGGTGCCCCGTTCGGTCATGTAAGGCACAGTGCCCAGGTAGACATCCTGCTCGACGGTCTCGAAGTCGACATGCTCGGGGTCGTTGCAGGAAAGCTTGAGACGGGCTTTCAGCGGCACACTGTAGGTGAGCCCCCGCTCCAGACACTCCTCGATGGTGTACCGCGGAGGATCCACACTGTAATCCTTGAACTCCAGCTTGAAATTGTTCCGGGTGTCGGAAATGGGAAAGTTTTCATTGAAAACCTGGTAAAGTTTTTCCTTTTTCCGCTCTTCGGCCGTAGAATCAATGCAGAAAAACTCGTGAAAGCTCTTCAGCTGTATCTCCAGAAAGTCGGGATAATCCAGCTGATCCTTGATGGTGGAAAAACTTATACGTTTTTTAGGGGTTGTTGCCGGCATCGCAAAAAATATATTATAAAGAACATTAATATTATACAATAGCAAAGAGGCTTAGGATCCCCACGAGGAGGATCCTAAACCCCAAACAAGAAGAATTGTTCGCTTCTATTTAACCTCAACTTCTGCTCCAGCTTCTTCCAATTGTGCTTTAACAGCTTCAGCCTCTTCCTTGGAAACGCCTTCTTTTACCGGAGCGGGAGCAGAATCAACCACACCTTTGGCCTCTTTCAGTCCGAGACCGGTCAGTTCTTTCACCAGCTTAACGACCTGCAGTTTGGCTCCGCCGGGAGCTTTGAGGATCACGTCAAAACTGGTTTTCTCTTCGGCAGCACCACCTTCGCCACCACCGGCAGGACCGGCGACGGCCACTGCTGCAGCAGCAGGTTCGATGTTATATTCTTCCTTGAGAATATCTGCCAACTCATTTACTTCTTTTACTGTCAGATTTACTAATTCTTCAGCAAGCTTTTTCAAATCAGCCATGGTTACAAAATTTTAATCGTTATTAACTTTTTTAATTTTCTTTTTCACCTAATGTTTTCAATACTCCTGTGAGGATGTTGTTACCCGACTGCAGGGCAGACATCACGTTCTTCACGGGCGACTGCAGCAGCAGGATGATATCGCCGATCAGCTCTTCTTTCGATTTGAGCGATGCGAGCATCTCCAGCTGGTCGTCACCGATATAAACGGATTCTTCCACATAAGCAGCCTTGAGAACGGGCTTCTCGTGACTTTTCCGGAAATCCTTTATCAGTTTTGCCGGAACATTGGCCACGTCGGTAAGCATCACGGAGGTGGGGTTCTTCAGCACGTCAAAGAGTTCCGAATAGTCCTTCTCCGCCTTCTCGAGGGCTTTCTTCAACAGGGTATTCTTTACGACGATCAGTTTGATGTCCTTCTCAAAACATTTCCTCCTGAGGTCACTCGTATCGCCGGCATTCATGGTTGAGATATCGGCGAGATAGATATGACCCCGGGAATTGATCTGTTCGGTCAGTGCATCAATGATCACATTCTTTTCTTCCCTTGTCATAATTCAATAAAGGTTAAGCATTTAGTCAATCGCTTTGGCATCCACCTTGATCCCAGGACTCATGGTACTGGAGAGGTAGACACTCTTGATATAGGTACCCTTGGCGGCAGCGGGTTTGAGCTTGTTGATCATCGAGATAAACTCCCGGGCATTTTCCATGATCTTCTCGGCGTCAAAAGAGACTTTTCCGATGGCAGCATGGATGATACCGTATTTGTCTACCTTGAAATCGATCTTACCCTGCTTGACTTCTTTCACGGCCTTCCCCACGTCCATGGTAACCGTACCACTTTTGGGGTTAGGCATCAAGCCCCGCGGGCCAAGGATCCTTCCCAGCTGTCCAACCTTACCCATCACGGAAGGCATGGTGATGATCACATCCACATCGGTCCATCCTCCCTTGATCTTGTCGATGTATTCGTCGAGGCCGACATAGTCGGCGCCGGCGGCTTTGGCTTCCTCTTCCTTGTCGGGGGTACAGAGCACCAGCACTTTGGTCTCTTTACCGGTCCCGTGGGGAAGGGTCACTATACCACGAACCATCTGGTTGGACTTTCTCGGGTCCACACCTAAGTGTACGTCGATATCTACCGATGCATCAAAGTTGGTGGTGGTTATCTCCTTCACCAGCTCAGCTGCCTCGGACAGGCTGTATGGTTTCCCAGGTTCAAACTTCTCAAGAGCTTTCTTTCTGTTTTTTGTCAGTTTACTCATTTTTCACTCTTCTTTATTGGTTGTTTCCCGGGAACTCACCCTGAATGGTGATCCCCATACTCCTGGCGGTGCCTGCTACCATTCGCATGGCAGACTCGACCGTAAAACAGTTCAGGTCGGACATCTTGGCTTCAGCGATGGTCCGTACCTGATCCCATGTAATGTTGGCCACCTTCGTCCTGTTGGGCTCAGGTGATCCCGATTTCAGTTTGGCAGCTTCTTTGAGCTGCACAGCCACCGGCGGGGTCTTCGTGACAAAGTCAAACGACTTGTCAGAATACACCGTGATGACCACCGGGATCAGCTTGCCTGCCATCTCCTGTGTGCGAGCGTTGAACTGCTTGCAAAAGTCCATGATATTCACGCCTTTTGCGCCCAACGCAGGACCCACCGGAGGCGACGGGTTGGCCGCACCGCCACGGATCTGTAATTTAATTATTCCTGCGACTTCTTTTGCCATAATTCAGGATTTCTACATTCTGGTTATCAATCAAATCAACGCTGGATCGCTCAGGAAGCATTATGATTTTTGCGATCAGGCTGATATTTTAAATTCACTTATTCTTTTTCCACCTGCATGAAGCTCAGCTCCAGCGGGGTCTTTCTGCCGAAGATCTTCACCATCACCTTCAGCTTTTTCTTCTCTTCGTTCACCTCTTCGATCACGCCTGTAAAGCTGTTGAAGGGCCCGTCGATCACTTTGACGGTTTCGCCCACGAAGAAAGGCACGTTGATCTCCTCCTCACTGCCGGCCAGCTCATCCACCTTGCCCAGGATGCGGTTGACCTCCGACTCGCGGAGCGGCTGCGGCGTCTCGTTCTTGCCGGCTTTCTCACCGAGAAAACCCAGCACATTGGGCACATTGACAAGGATGTGCGGCACCTCACCCACCAGAGCCGCCTCTACCAGGATATATCCGGGAAAGAAGTTCTTCTCTTTGCTGATCTTCTTCCCTGAACGGATCTGATAGACCTTTTCTGTGGGGATCAATACCTGGGAAATATAATCCTGGAGATGACGCCTGTTGATCTCAGCCTCTATATACTCCTTGACCTTTTTTTCTTTCCCGCTTATCGCCCGCAGCACATACCATTTCTTCTCCTGCTCAGCCATGATGTTCCAATTCAGAACGGATCTCTTCCTTTAATAGAAAAGACCGTATAAAAAATTCATCAGATGTTCGAAAACAAAGTCCATTACAAAAACAACAAGTCCGATGATGATGGCAGCGACCATCACAACAATGGAACTATTCTCCAGCTCACTCCAGGTAGGCCATGTAACTTTATGGACCAGTTCGTTGTAGGACTCGGTGACATAAGATTTAAAACTCATTTTTCTTCTCCTTACATCATTTGGCAGGCGCCTTTACCTGAAGGATCCCTCCGGGAGGTAATGCCCTGTTGTTGTTTGGTTATCTGAAAACTTTGCACGGGAGGAGCGACTCGAACGCCCGACACCTGGTTTTGGAGACCAGTGCTCTACCAACTGAGCTACACCCGTGTCAATGTTATGAAGATAGGAAAAGGGTGAGTGTATCACCCTTTTCCCGGGAGATTATTGCGGATCTTACTCAATGATCTCGGTCACCTGTCCTGCACCCACGGTGCGGCCGCCTTCACGGATGGCGAAACGCAGCCCCTGGTTCAGGGCAACAGGGTAGATCAGCTCAACGGTGATGGTCACGTTATCACCGGGCATGACCATTTCTGTTCCTTCGGGAAGGGTGATCTCACCGGTCACGTCGAGGGTCCTCAGATAGAACTGGGGACGGTACTTGTTGTGGAAGGGAGTATGACGACCACCTTCTTCTTTTTTCAGCACGTATACCTCGGCTTTGAACTTGGTATGCGGAGTGATGGAACCGGGCTTGGCCAGCACCATACCTCTTTTGATCTCTTTCTTGTCCACACCACGGAGCAGCAGACCCACGTTGTCGCCGGCTTCTCCTTCGTCGAGGATCTTGCGGAACATCTCGACGCCGGTCACCACCGTCTTGCGCTTGTTGGCACCCAGACCGATCAGTTCAACCTCATCGCCTGTATGCACGACACCGGTTTCGATCCTTCCGGTAGCCACGGTACCACGACCTGTGATAGAGAAAACGTCTTCCACGGGCATCAGGAAAGGCTTCTCCACGTCACGCGGAGGCACGGGGATGTACTCATCCACAGCGTCCATCAGCTCACGCACTTTTTCTTTCCATTTCTCATCACCCTGCATAGCACCCAGGGCAGAACCGCGGATCACCGGGGTCTCATCGCCGTCATAGCCATAGAAATCGAGAAGTTCACGAACCTCCATCTCCACCAGCTCGATCAGCTCTTCATCGTCCACCAGGTCGACCTTGTTCAGGAAAACCACGATCTTGGGAACGTTTACCTGACGGGCCAGGAGGATATGCTCACGGGTCTGCGGCATGGGGCCGTCGGTGGCAGCCACCACCAGGATGGCACCGTCCATCTGGGCAGCACCCGTAACCATATTCTTCACATAGTCGGCATGACCGGGGCAGTCAACGTGTGCATAATGCCTTTTGTCGGTCTCGTATTCAACGTGTGCCGTGTTAATCGTTATACCTCTCTCTTTTTCCTCGGGAGCATTGTCAATAGAGTCGAAGTCTTTCACTTCGGCCAGCCCCTTCTCGGAAAGGACCATCGTAATGGCAGATGTTAATGTGGTTTTCCCGTGGTCGACGTGACCGATGGTACCGATATTAACATGAGGTTTCGTCCGTTCGAATTTTTCTTTAGCCATAATTTAAAAAATTAAATGTTCAATAATCTATTCTTCTTGTTTGTTATATATTATTTAAAAAAAATTGAGCCAATGACGGGAATTGAACCCGTGACCTCATCCTTACCAAGGATGCGCTCTACCACCTGAGCTACATCGGCTTACCCTGAGCGGGAGACGGAACTCGAATCCGCGACCCTCAGCTTGGAAGGCTGATGCTCTACCAACTGAGCTACTCCCGCAAATTTGTCTCAATACCAAAAGAACCTTCTTCCCCTCTCATCACTACTAAAAAAGTGGGGAGAGCAGGATTCGAACCTACGAAGGCATTCGCCAGCAGATTTACAGTCTGCCCCAGTTGACCGCTTTGGTATCTCCCCTTTTTATCTTCCTTTTCCGTTCAGGAGCCGATGGAGGGATTCGAACCCACGACCTGCTGATTACAAATCAGCTGCTCTGACCAACTGAGCTACATCGGCCTGTATCTCAAAGAACACCGACCCCCGGGACAGGCCCGAAAATCGGATTGCAAATGTAGAAAAAAACTATGGATATCACAAAAATAATACCACAATTTTTTTATACGGCTGTTCAAACCTTTCTGACTTTGTCTTTTTGTTTGGTTATCTGTTTCCTGAGTGCATCCACCACCTGGTCTGTTGCCTCCTCAAAAGTTTTGCATTGTTTCTTGGCAAAAAGAGAAGTCCTCGGCAACTCCAGCTTGATCTCCGTGATCTTGTTGGCCTGAACATCCGACTTGTCCAGACGGAGGAAGACCTCGGCACTGATCAGGTTGTCGTTCATGTGAGCCAGTTTGGAAACCTTGGTCTCAATAAAATCAAGCAACTTCTTATCTGCATCAAACTTCAGTGAATGGATCTGTATGTTCATAATTGTTCCTCCTTCTTTTTATGCTCTGGGATGAGCCTGTTTATATACTCTTTTCAGTTTTTCAAAGGTACTGTGTGTATAGATCTGTGTAGCGGACAGGTTGGCATGGCCCAGGATCTCCTTGATGGCATTGAGATCGGCGCCGCGGTTGAGCAGGTGTGTGGCGAAAGTATGCCGCAGCACATGTGGGCTTTTCTTCGTCAGCGAGGTCACCAGTCCCAGGTATTTGTGGACCACCCTGTACAATAACCGGGGATACATCTGTTTCCCTTTGGAGGTGACGAACAGCCAGGTCACACCGGGGAACATCTCCCGTTTCACCTCCAGGTATGCTTCCAGTTTCTCTGCCAGCTCCGGCAGCAGCGGTATCTGCCGCTGCTTGTTCCTTTTCCCGGTCACCCGGATGATCCGCTCGCCGAACCGCACATCTTCCTCGCGCAAACCGATGAGCTCAGCTCTTCGCATCCCTGTCCCGTACAACATTTCAATGATCATCTTGTTCCTTTGCCCCTCAAAATCATCCCCGAACTCCCAGGTGTCCAGCAACTCATTTATCTCGTTCTCCCGTACGAAGGCCGGCAGGGGCTTGCCTGTCTTAGGCCCGCTGATCCCTGCTGTCGGATCGGCTTTCACTCCTTTCCGCTGCAAATACCTGTAAAATGACTTAAGGGAAGACAACTTGCGGTTCACACTCCGGGGAGAGATCCCCTCATCCATCAGGGCGATCATCCATGCTCTCACCTGCCTGTCGGTCACCTCCTCCCATCCGGGCCGGTGGTCCTCATCTCCGAGAAAAGCGGCAAACTGCAGGATATCGTTACGGTAAGCATTTACCGTATGTTCAGAATACCTTTTCTGAAACCTGAGATAGTCTATGTAATCGTTAAAAAATCGCATTTGTTACGGGAACGTTTGGAAGTTGAACTCAGAAAAAAATACGGTCAATGTGACCGCCAGGAACGTCCCGTAAGTATTAAAGCTGGTTTTCAGGCATCTTTCTGCTGCAGTTTTTGGATATATTCAGCATGTTTCTTGATCTCACGACGCTGCACCGACGGCTTAACATAAGCCTGACGCTGACGCAACTCCCTCATTATACCGGTTTTTTCAAACTTTCGCTTATACTTTTTTAAAGCCCTTTCAATGTTTTCGCCTTCTTTTACAGGTATTATGATCATAGCTCTTTTTTTAAATGAGCCGCAAAGTTAAAAATTGGTTTTTTCTTTGCAAAATTTATTTTCTTTTTGCTTTAAATATACAAAAAATTCCCGGGAAAAACAATCATTTTTCCGGTCCTGTTTCCAGATAGGGAGACACGCGTCTGAAAGTCTTTTCAGACAGCACATGTTCCGTTCTCAGTACGTTCAGATCGCTGATCCTGCCGAAGTGTTCCCGGTAAAAGATCACCGCCCCGGCCTCCCGGCGGGAGAGATAAGGATGATGCGACAGGGTGTATTCATCACAGCTGTTCACATTGATCTTACGCAGCTGCCGGGCATCCACCGTGATCCTCTTTTCGATCCTGCCATAGGTCAGGCTGTCCAGGCCATATACTTCCAGCAACTGCTCTTTGCGGGCAAACCCGCCCAGCAGGTACCTGTACTTCACGATCCTGCGGGCCAGGAAGGGAGGTATGCCCGGCAGGCTGTCCAGGGTTGCCGAATCGGCTGTGTTGATCTCCACAAGGGTCAAAGAAACAGTTTCTTCCACAGCTTCCTCCTCTGAAGAAGGCAACGTATCCACCTGTATCTTCTCTTTAACCTGAATATGAATATAAGGAGAGATCCGGACATACATGGAGTCGGTCATGCCATAGATCTTTTTTACATCCTCCTTTTTCCGGAAGACACCTCCTTTGCGGCGATAGTTCATGAGGGTCCTGATCACACGGGGCGGGAGTGCCAGTTCATTCCATTCTTCTTTCGTCATGGTGTTGGGATCCCGCACTGGCGGAGGCTCTTTCAGTTCCCTGTGGTCAGCGGACTGCATCCCGGCTCCTGTTTCCGCTCCGTTTACAGCCGCAGTGTTTCCCTCTTCCGCAGGCAGCACCGCCGTGATCAGTGAATCAAATGCTCTTACCTCATCCTCCGGCAGGGGACGGACATGCCTCACATAGGCCAGCGCCAACAGCACCGCAAGAGTAAGCGCCAGGATGATAAGGGAAGCGATCCGTTCGCCCCGGGAAAAACGCAGGAACTCCTTCAAGGCAGGTTGTTTTTATACCTTTATAAATATAGGGCTCTGTACTTCCGTTCCTTTTTTTCAGAGCAAGCCCAAACCGTTCATGAAGACCAGCGCAATGGCCAGAGGTGCTACAAAGCGTACCAGGAACATGAAAACGGGCAGATAAGCAGCCCTGATAGATCCGTCGTTGGACAGCTCGGCTTTCACCCTACCGGGGCCCATGAACCATCCCACAAAGATCACGATGAAAAAGCCTCCCACCGGCAGCAGGATATTGGCCGTGGTAAAGTCAAGGATACCAAAGAAATTCTGGTTCATCACATGTATGCCTCCGAACCATCCCCACGAACCGGCAGCGAAGATACCCAGGATACCCACAGCCAGCGAGGCCAGCAATGTCGCAGCTTTCCTGGAGATATTCAACTCTTCTGAGAAGAAGGCCACGATCACCTCCAGCACTGAGATGGTGGAAGTGAGGGCGGCAATGGCCAGCAACAGGAAGAAAATGATCGAGAAGATGTACCCTCCCGGCATCTCCTGAAAGATCAGCGGAAGTGTCTTGAACACAAGGCCGGTGCCTTCGCCCGGTTCGATGCCAAATGCAAAGACGGCCGGGAAGATGGCGATGCCGGCCAGCACGGCGATAAGTGTGTCGGCCAGGGTCACGTTCAGGGCTGCATTGCCCAGCTTTTCCTTTTTATTGATATAGGAACCGTAAGTGATCAGGGTCCCCATACCGATACTCAGGGAAAAGAATCCCTGCCCCAGGGCCTCCAGGATGGTCTCAGCGGTGATCTTGGAGAAATCAGGCCGGAAAAGGAACTTCAATCCCTCAGCAGCCCCCGGCAGGGTGATGGCGCGTATGTCCAGCACGATGATCAGGATGAACAGGAAGGGCATCAGGATCTTGGTGTATTTTTCGATCCCTTTGCGGATGCCGGACATGACGATCCAGGCCGTCATGAACATAAAGATCAGGAACCAGAGGATGGGCCGGAAAGTGCCGCCGCGGAATGTATCGAACATGGTGGTGATCTCTGCGGAGGATTTTCCGCGGAAGCCGTTGAGGAGCGCCTGGTAAAGATATTCAAGGGTCCATCCGGCCACCACCGCATAGAAAGCCAGGATCATAAAAGCGGCCGCGATGCCCATCAGGCCTACCAGATACCAGGGCCTGTGCGGCGCCAGACGACGGAACGCCCCGTAAGGGTTGCGCTGCGTGCTGCGACCGATGGTAAACTCCGAGAGCATCACCGGAATGCCGACCATCGCCACCAGGATCAAATAGATCAACAGGAAGATACCGCCACCGTTCTCTCCCAGCACATAGGGAAAACGCCATATATTCCCCAATCCTATTGCCGATCCTGCCGCCGCAGCGATCACTCCGAAACGGCTGCCGAAACTATCCCTCTGTTCTGTTTGCATGGTGTTTTAATTTGGGGGCGAAAATTCGTAAAAAACAATTATTTATCCAAACCCGTCTGCCTTCGTGCGTAAAAAATTGGTGAAAACTGCCGGTTGTGTTATCTTTATCCCAGCTTACGCATTAGAAAGCTAAGTATTAGCTAAACTAATGCGTAAGCTGGGTTTAACCCCGATTTAGAAATTCACGTTTTTGGTATAACCAAAAACGATGAAGTCCTTGATCGATCAGCAATGAAAAGCGCTTGCGATTTTCTATTGCTGATTTTGGGTTTACTTTTTTAAGATCGTAATCCATTAATCTTTCCATCATGAACAACTATCTCCTGAAAAAGACCAAGATCATTGCAACTTTGGGACCTGCTTCCAGTGATCCCGGGACCATGAAAAAAATGGTGCGGGAGGGTGTGAACATCTTCCGTCTCAATTTCTCTCACGGCACCCATGAGCAAAAAACCGAGGAGATACGCATCATCAAAGAGCTGCGGAAAGAACTGGGCATTCCTTTGGGGATCCTGGCCGATCTGCAGGGGCCCAAACTGCGCATCGGAAAGATAAAAGCAGGCAGCGTTCTGCTGAAAGACGGAGAACTGATCGAGATCACCAACACCGAATGTGAGGGAGACGAGAAGAGGGTTTACATGAGCTACCGGGAGTTCGCCCGCGATGTGAAAAAGGGAGATGCCGTGCTCATCGACGACGGTAAGATCAAGCTGGAGGTAACAGAAACCAATGGCAAAGATACGGTGGTGGCCCGGGTGGTCCACGGAGGCCCTCTCTCTTCCAACAAAGGCGTCAACCTGCCACATACGGCCATTTCTCTCCCCAGTCTTACAGAGAAAGATCTGGAGGATGCCCGTTTCATCCTGGATCAGGAGGTCGACTGGATCGCCCTCTCTTTCGTACGCAGGCCGGAAGATGTGATCGACCTGCATGAGTTGATCCGGAAACATGGCGGCAGGAACCAGCCCTGGATCATCTCCAAGATCGAGAAACCCGAAGCATTAAAGAACCTCGACCAGATCATTGATCTGTCCAAAGGGATCATGGTCGCCCGTGGCGACCTGGGGGTGGAGGTGTCCTTCAGCCAGGTGCCTATCATCCAGAAAGAGATCATACAGAAATGCATTGAGCAGGCCAAGCCGGTGATCATCGCCACCCAGATGATGGAGAGCATGATAGAGAACTTCCGCCCTACCAGGGCTGAGGCTACGGATGTGGCCAATGCCGTGCTGGACGGTGGCGACTGTCTTATGCTCAGCGGGGAGACATCCGTCGGGAAATATCCGGTGGAAGTGGTGACCAATATGCACGAGATCATCAGCTGGACAGAAGAACACGGTTTCCATTACCTGAAGGAACATCCGCCGGAAGAGGGTTCTCCCACCTTCCTGCCCGAATCTGTATGTTATCAGGCCACACAGATGGCCACACAGACCCATGCCGAAGCCATTATCACCTTTACCTATTCAGGATCCACCGCCCTCTCCATCGCCAGCCACCGGCCCAATGCGCGCATCTTCGCTTTTACCAACAACAGAGAGCTGATGAACAAGCTGGCCCTGATCTACAATGTTTATCCTTTTTACATGAATGAGGTGGAGAAGATCGAGGACGCCTTACAACAATCTGTCCGTATCCTCAAGGAAAAAGGATACCTGAAAGAAGGCCAGGTGGTGGTCCATGTCGGCAGCACCCCCATCAACCAGCGGGGTAAAACGAATGTGTTGAAATTAAGTTATATATAGTTCAGAGTTCACGGTTCACAGTTCAGAGTTCTCAGTTCAGAGTTCAGAGTTCACAGTTCAAGGTTTTTGGATTCAAGCTTCAACCTTCGAGCTTCAAGCTTCTAGAACGGGTATCCTATCCCGATCTGCAGGGTCATGTCTTTGCGCCAGTTGTAATGGCGTCCAAAAGGCACCCATTTGTCCCCTTCCGGGGCTCCGGGGTCCCTCAATTTAAAACCCAGGTCGGTACGGAAGATAAAGAAAGAGAAGTCTAAACGCAGCCCGAAACCGGAGCCTATGGCAATATCATTTAAAAAATTACTGAACTGAAAAAGGGCTCCCGGCCGGTCGTCCTCTTTTGTGATGGCCCAGATATTCCCCATATCCGTAAAAAGGGCTCCTTCCAGGATCCAGAACATCTTAAAACGGTATTCCAGGTTCCATTCCAGTTTCATATCTGCCGTCTGGTTGTAAAAATTTGAATTCTCCGCGGTATAAGAACCGGGACCCAGTGACCGCACCTGCCAGGCCCTGATGTCGTTGGCCCCTCCCGTATAGTACTGTTTCTCGAAAGGCACGGCCTTAGAGTTCAGATATGGCACAGCCACCCCGGCAAAGAAACGATAGGTCATCGAGGAGATCTTGTTCACCACGTTCGTATACCGGATATCAATATCCGTTTTCAGGTACTGGGCAAAATTAAGCCCGAAGATACGGTAGCTTCCCGAGGTATCTGTATTGGCTTTGGCAGCTTTGTACCCGACATACAACAGGTTGCCGGCAGCTTCAACGTTGAAGCGAAAAAAAACATGATCGGAACTCCTGTTCAATAATCCTTTGTTGAAGATATAACTGTAATTGGCTGCCGTTATAAAAACATCTTTGTAACTGTATGCCATGTAAGTGGTCGTATCCAGCTGTTCAAGGAAAGCAGAATCAATATAAGGCAATTTTACCAGGTTCAGGCTTAGCGGGGAGAGCACCTGGGAGACATTCCTGGATGATTGCCATGAATAGCCCATGTGGGTAGTGAAGATGGTACGGGTGTAATCAGGCCGTCGCTGATAGTTATAGGTAACCCCGATGGTCGTCTTAGGAGCGTATTTTTTCACAAAACGATCCTTGTTGAAGAAAGGCCCCAGGAACTTGCCGAAGACCAGATTGGCATTCAGGTCGGTCATAACGATCCGCTTGAGCCCTTTTTTCTCCTGGGCCAGGGCTTCCAGCGACTGTTTGATCCCGATATTAAAATTCTCAGCCCCGTGGAAAAGGTTACGATGTAAATAATTTAAGCTCAGGGCCGCCCCCATGTTCCCCGACGAGTTGGTTCCCTCCAGTTCGATGGTATAGGACTGCTGTTTCACCGGCGAGAGCTGTACATGACAGTCAAGCGGATGATACCCGGAAGTATCCTGCTCCTCGTGAAGAGCTTCCGTGAAATAGACGTTCACGAACTTATACACGTTCAGACCAGACAGGTGCTTGCGGGTCAGTTCCACATCTTCCAGGTTATAGGTCGTTCCGGGATAGATGTAGTTCGATTGCAGGATCACCTTCTTCTTCAGATAATTGGAATCCTCCTGGGAGATAAAATAATATCCCTTCACAAAGGAAGTGTCCAGCGCCCGGAAATACTCGGATTGTTTTTCGATCGCTTTCTGCGGATCATAATCGACGAAGAAATAGACGTTCCTGATCTTGTACCGGTAATGCGGTATCTCCATCACCTCAAGATTGGGCCCCTGTACCAGTGCATTCCCCACCATCACTGATATATCCAGGAGATGATCCCCAACGGTGGTATCCACTTCAAAGGTGACATAATCCTTGATGAAGGCATAGTATCCGGAATCCCTGAAGATCTTTTCCAGATGGGAACGCTCCTTGTCCAGTTTTTCCACGTTGAATACCTGACCGGGGCGTATTTCTGCATGGAGTGTATCGGCCAATACAAGATCCCTTACCATTGAATCTTTCACCACGTATGTGACGCGCCGGATCTTGTAAGGTTTCCCGGTCCAGACCTCATAATAAACACGGGCCTTTTGTTTCTTCCTGTATTCGACGGAATCATCCACCACTGCCTGGAAATAGCCCCGTGATCCTACAAAGTTCCTGATCTGTACAGAGGAATTCCTCACCTCGGCCGTATCGAGGATCACCGGCGCTTCTCCTGTTTTCCGGAGCCACTGATTGAATTTCTTCTGTTCATCAGGGCCTGACAGGTTATAGAGCCACAGGCCAAAACGCATACCGGCAAACCTTCTGTTGGGCTGTTGGGTGATATAACTTTTGATATCGTCGCGGGCAACTTCGCCCCCCCCCTCCTTGTGCAGGACCACTCTGTTACCGGTGAGGAGATACTTCCCCTCGGGGACATACTTTACGGGTGAACAGGACACCACCACCAGGGCCATCACCCCGGTGAGCCAGAGATAAAGATTTTTGCTATTTTTAATTGTTTTTTTCAATGCCGCATCCTGCCCTGTTCCTGTTTGATAATAATACAAATATACACAGGCGAAATGAATCGGGAATATAACACTAACAGAATCATTGCATGATCAGCAAAAATAAGATAAAATTAATACGTTTTCTGGGTACGAAGAAATACCGGGATGAGCAGGGTCTTTTTGTGGCCGAAGGGGATAAGATCGTTGCCGACCTGCTGCAGGCTGAAGAATGGGATGTCAGGTACCTCTTTGGGAAAAGGGAATGGATCAGGAAGATGAGCCCGCAGGAACGGGAAAAGGCAGGGGAGATCATAGAGGTCAGCTATGAGGAACTCCGGAAGATCTCTTACATGAAGAGCCCCCACAATGTGCTGGCGCTGGTGTCCCTGCCCGCCTGGCAGATGCCGGACGTTCCGCCTGCCGGAGAGCTCACACTGGCCCTGGAGAACATACAGGACCCCGGCAACCTGGGCACCATCATACGGACGGCCAACTGGTTCGGTATACGGCACATCTTCTGTTCACCGGGGAGTGTGGATATCTTTAACCCCAAAGTGGTGCAGGCCTCCATGGGGGCTTTCATACATACGGCCGTTCACTACACCGGTCTGGGCCGGCTGATCGCCGGAGCGGCAGAGACCGGCACACCGGTCTACGGCACCTTCCTGGAGGGTCGCTCCCTGTATACGGCCGATCTGAAAGAAAATGGTCTGATCGTCTTTGGGAATGAATCCAAAGGGATCTCCCCCTCTCTTGAGGAGATGATCCCCGAAAAGATCTTCATACCTCCTTTCCCTGATCGCGGGAAGACGACCAACTCCCTCAACATCTCCTCCTCCACAGCGATCGTATGCGCAGAGTTCAGAAGAAGAAGGGTCCGGTAAAACTATTCAAAATGGAAAGAGAGCACCCAGATCTGGGAGCGCAGGCGCTGCAAGGCATTGACATACTCAGGATGTTCGGTGGCCGGATCCGTCACCAGGATATTGCGGAAGCCCGTCGAGACCTTCAACTCCGCTGAAAACTTAAAGTAAGGCAGATAAAAATCTATGCCAAACCCCTCCTCATGGTACAGGTCCGACTGATGCAGCCGGAGATAGATGCCCTTCTCAGGATTGTACTTCCGGCGGGCGGCCATATCCATCCGGTAATTGACCCCCGCGATCAGGTAAGGCCTGAAATTATTGATCCTTTTGGCTTTATATTTTAGTAGCAGAGGGAACTCTATGAAGGCTGATTCAACCTTCTGCTTGCCGTACAGTATCCCTCCCGGCTTGTAATAATAAATATCGCGTTGCCCGAAGCTCAGGCCGGGAAGGAAACGCAGGTCCAGATATTTCATAAGCCGCAGGTTCGTCACCATGGAGACATTGAAACCCGGCAACAACCCGTTCACATTGGCAAAAAGGGTGTCCGTGTTCTCAGGCACATTCTTATTGGCCACATAAAAATCCATGGTGTTGAGCCCCAGGGTAAAACCAAAGTGAATGGTCTTGGTATCTACTTTCTGGTAATATTTCACCTTCTGTTTCTGAGCGAAAAGGGAAAGCCCCAGGAGGGAGACAAGCAATATGAGAACGGATCTCTTCAAAAGGCAACCGGTTTATTTCAATAAACTGCGATCCTGTAAAAATAGTATAAAATTTAATTTTTCTTTTCCCCGAAATAAGCGGCCACGATCCCTCCCGTATACGTTTCATACCTGCACCCGCTGAAACCACACCGTTCCAGGATCTCCAGAAAGTCTTCCCGCTGCGGGAATTTTTTTATGGAGGCAGGCAGATAGGTGTAAGCATACTTATCGCCGGAGAAGAGTTTCCCGGCCCAGGGCAACAGATGAAAAAGATAAAAGGAGTAAAGTGCTTTCAACGGCTGACGGGCAGGTTTGGAGAACTCCAGGATAGCGGTAATTCCTCCCGGACGCAACACCCGCAACATCTCTTTGAGACCCTGCTCCAGGTCCGTATAGTTACGCACCCCGAAAGCTACGGTGACAGCATCGAAAGTGTTGTCTTCGAAAGGTATCTCCTCGGCCCTGCCGGCAATGAATCTTACAGATCCTTCCCTGCCTTTCTTTCTCATCTTCTTCCTGCCGGCTTCCATCATCTTTTCCGACACGTCCATGCCTGTCACCCGGCAGTCGCAGGCTTTCAGCACGGAAAGGGCCAGATCACCTGTGCCGGTCGCCACATCCAGCACATGATCACCATCTTTCAGACCGGCAGCACGGATCAGTTTTTTTCGCCACCGGCGGTCGATGCCCAGCGAAAGGAAATGGTTCAGGAAATCATACCATCCCGCAATACGGTCAAACATGTTCTGCACATGCGCCCCTTTTTTTTCGAGGATCTCCTGCGTTTTATCATCGGTAGCCACAGATCAGTTTTCTTCAAGATGTTTCCCGATGGAGCTGTCGTAGAGTTTCTTCAGGTCACAGATAAAACCGTAAGAGATATCGTCAATGCGTATTTCCCCCCGTGTCACATGTCCCAGCGCGAAGAAAGGCACGCCGCTTTTTACCATGAAATCGATGAACTCCGTCTCACGCGTCTCCGAAACCGTCACCACCACACGTCCCTGTGCTTCCCCGAAAAGGAAAGCATCTTTGCGTATCTCGGCATCGGTGGTGATATCAAAACCGAGGCCATGGTACATGCCTGACTCGAAGAGCGCGATGAAAAGCCCCCCTTCCGACACATCATGGGCCGACCGTACCAGGCTGTAGCTGATCAGGTCTTTCACCACCTGCTGCATACGTACCTCCTCTTCCAGGTCGAAATAAGGTGGCGGGGATTTTTCCACCCCGTGGTAATGCAAAAGGTATTCCGAAGAGGCTATGTCATTGACCGATTTCCCGACAAGATAGATCATGTTCCCTTTGTTCTTGAAGGGGATGGTCATCTGGTTGTTTTTCTCCCGCAGAACACCCAGCATGCCGATCACGGGTGTCGGAAAGACCGGTTCTACCTCTCCCTCGATAGAGGCCTGGTTGTAAAAGCTCACATTGCCTCCGGTGACGGGGGTATTGAACCGCCGGCAGGCGTTCCCCATCCCCTGTACGGCTTTCACGAACTGCCAGTACACCTCAGGGTTGTAAGGGTTACCGAAGTTGAGGCAGTTGGTGATGGCCAGGGGTTCTCCCCCCGAGCAGACGATATTGCGGGCCGCTTCGGCCACGGCTATCTCGGCCCCTTTTTCCGGGTCGGCCTTGACATAACGGGAATTACAGTCGACCGTCAGGGCCAGGGCGCTGCGTGTGCCCCGCAGGTCCACCAGGCCGGCATCCGACGGCATATTGGTGCTCATGTTCTTCACTCCCACCATGGTGTCATACTGCTCATACACCCAGTGTTTGCTGGCGATGTCGGGATTGGCGACCAACATGCGTGCCACTTCCCGGAGATCTTCCGGTTCTTCAATATCCTCTACGGAGAATTCCTGGTATTCCCTATAATAGGCCGGCTCCCGGTACTCCCGGTCATACTGCGGCGCTCCGCCGCCCAGCACCAGGTCGGATGCCGGCACGTCAGCCACCAGCTCACCATGACGGTAGAAGTACAGCCGGTCTTCATCGATCACCTCGCCGATGATCCTGCAGTTGAGGTCCCATTTGTCAAATACGGCCTCCACCTCTTTTTCACGGCCTTTCTCCACCACCACGAGCATACGCTCCTGCGATTCGCTGAGCAGGATCTCCCAGCCTTCCATATTTTGCTGCCGCAGAGGCACCTTGTCCAGGTCAATGCGCATCCCGCTGTTCCCCTTGGCTGACATCTCCGAGGTAGAACAGATGATCCCCGCAGCTCCCATATCCTGCATACCCACGACGGCGCCGGTTTTGATCACCTCCAGTGTAGCCTCCAGCAGCAGTTTCTCCATGAAAGGGTCCCCCACCTGTATGGAGGGTATATCATTGGCCGAGTCCTCCGTAATATCCGCTGAGGCAAAGGTGGCTCCGTGGATGCCGTCCTTGCCGGTGGACGATCCGACGATATACACCGGATTGCCGGCCCCTTTGGCCACGGCCGAGACAAGATCGTCATGTTTCATGATCCCCACCGACATGGCATTGACCAGGGGGTTGTTGTTGTAACTGTCGTCGAAATAGACCTCCCCGCCCACCACCGGCACTCCGAAAGAGTTGCCGTAATCGCCGATGCCTTTTACCACGCCCCGCATCAGCCAGTGGGTACGGTCGTTCTCAATGTTGCCGAAACGCAGGGAGTTGAGCTGGGCAATGGGACGCGCTCCCATGGTGAAGATGTCCCGGTTGATGCCTCCCACGCCGGTGGCAGCACCCTGGTAAGGTTCCACAGCACAGGGATGGTTGTGCGACTCGATCTTGAAGGCACAGGCCAGCCCATGCCCTACATCCACGAGACCCGCATTCTCCTCGCCGGCCCCTACCAGCATATTCTCGCCGTCGCGGGGAAGGGTCTTGAGCCATTTGATGGAATTCTTGTAAGAGGCATGCTCCGACCACATCACCGAGAAGATGCTCAGTTCCGTAAAATTGGGGTTCCTGCCCAGGATCTCTTTGATCCTATCATATTCCTGATCCTCCAGGCCCAGGCTTCTGGCGGTATCAAGGGTTACTTCCGGTAAAGCCATTATCAAAAAGATTGTTAAAGGAACAAAGATAATCAAAAAGCATCTTCTTCTTTTAACTTTTTCACAAACCCTTTTCCCGGAGGCACAACTTATTTTACTA
>WFRO01000401.1 GCA_015486475.1 Bacteroidales bacterium | reverse complement strand
GTGTCGGTCATTACCACGGGTACCAGTTCTTCGCCTGAGTTCATCAGTATGACCCATTCGCAACCATCCTGCCCGCTGTAATCCCTGACGATCCCTGCATTGGGGTCAGGTTCCGGGGGAATGTTTTTGTCACAGCCGCCCAGGGACAACAGCAGTACAACAGGGAAGATTATGAAATGGATCTTATGTCTCATTTTCCATGTGACTTCGTGGATCATCTTCTTTCTTTCGTCAGCCGGGCGGGGATGCTCGCAGATCTCAATCTGCGGCATGTGGAGTGCGGAGTTATTTTCGCTTTATCTCTTCATCGCATCATCGCATCATCGCTCCTTACTCCCTACTTCCTACTCCTTACTTTTCCCACTCTTCCCACTATTCGACCTTCATCCTCCCTTTTGCCTTTTGCCTTATTACTTTTGCCTTTTGCCTTATTACTTTTGCCTTTCTTTATCCTTCTTCCTCCGGATCACTCACTCTCCCTATGAACAGGACGGCATTGGTATATTTTTCCTTGATGACGAACAGGAAGGGGCGGTCGAGCATGAAGGTAGCTCCCGGGCCGGCCGATGTGACGCGTATCTCCACCGAGGTGACGGCGGCGGCTTCGGTACCTTCCTCATCCAGCTTGATGAAGGTCTTGTGCTTCACCTCCGAAATGTAAAGGTCGGCATCGGGGTTGATCCCCGGGAAATCCGCATTGCCGGAGAAAGCTACTCCCAGGCCCAGGTCGGCGAGCGGGTCGTTGAGCTTCTTATTGTAGCTGAAGGTGAATTTCGGCACGAAGAGGGTCAGGTCGCGGAGGGTGTCGAGCTTACTCATCCACTGTTCCCAGTTTTCGGGAGTGAGGGCCTCCACGATATTGCTAAGATCTTTCTCCGGCAGGGGCAGCAGAAAGACCATGCTGTAGTTGCCCCGGCCGTAAGGCAACTCTACCGCGGTGAACAGATCGTTGGAGGTAAAGAGGAAATCACCTGTCTGTGTCATGGTAGGCACTTCCGTCCGCTGGTCGGGAGTGATAAAGAAAGGACGTTTCTCTGTCCGGGCCTTGTCAAATTTGTGTCTCCACATCCCTTTGAAATAGACGGCATTGATCAGGAACATCACCGACATGGGATCGATGTCGTCCACGATCTCCGGGATCCTGTTGTGGGTCTTTTCATCCACCCATCCGTTGATGATGTCTTTGCTTGCGGGATCGGAGAAATTGAGCGGACGCACTTCTGCATCATAATATTTTTTATTGATATCCAGGAAAGCATCTTCCACATGGAAGGTGTTGCGGTACCAGATCGAGTTGGCGATCTCCATGATCACCCGGGGATCCACCTCCAGCAGCGCTTTGGTAAGATCGTGGTTGGCTTTGTTGAGGTCTGCTTCCGGCAGCTCTCCGGCATGCAAAACCTTCTCAAAAGCTTCTTTGGTCGTCCCGCCGGCGCCGTTGTATGTCATCGACAATGCCAGTTGTATGCTCAGCGGGGAGATCATCAGGTTCTTCCCTTCGGTTTCATGTTGGTAAATATCCCGGAACAGATCAAAACCGAAACGGTTGGAAGCACTGATGAGCGTTCTGGTGGTCGCATCCACCTCGATGGGTTTGGGATCCTGTGCACCTTGCGGGAAAGGTTCTTTGCCGCAGGAAGAGGTAAAGAGGAGGATCAAGCTGGTGAAGATCAGTATGTTGGTTTTCATATTTCCTGCCTTTTTTATGATGGAGGACCGGTATCTGAAATACCCGGCCTCTGAAAAATGAACAAATAGCGTGCCATGTATGAACATGCCTTTTCCGGTGATGAAAGTATTTAGATCTGTTATAAAATATACCTCTGACGCAACCAAAAGCCTTCTGAGATCATCATTTCAACGGTTAGGTTCTTTGGAAGATTGTGTAGTGATGTGTTTTCCGGTCTTTATTTTTCGTATTAATTTTTGCAATTTGCAGGATTAATACGGAACAGTTTGAATACGGAATACCGGGATATCATTCAGAAAAGCCTGGAGGGGGATCAGCGGGCGCAGAAAGCGCTGTATGACACCCTTGCCGGGCGGATGTATGGTATCTGCCTGCGGTATGCGGGCAATGAGGCGGAAGCCCGGGACATCCTTCAGGAAGGCTTTATACGGGTGTTCCAGAGCCTGGAGCGTTTTCGTTTCGAGGGCTCTTTTGAAGGATGGGTGCGGCGTATCATCGTCAATACGGCCCTGGAGCGTCTGCGGAGGGAGGATCATCTGACCTCCTCGATCGAGGATATCGATTTTCAGGACCCTCCGGGACGGGATGATGTGGAGGCCGGCCTTTCGGCCCAGGACCTGCTGGCCCTGATCCGTGAGCTCTCCCCCCGGTACCGCATGGTGTTCAACCTGTATGCCATCGAAGGGTATTCCCACAAAGAGATCAGTGAGATGCTAAATATATCGGAAGGTACATCCAAGTCCAATCTTTCAAGAGCACGTACCATTTTACAGGAACGACTCAAGAAACTGGACAAACCGGTTGATCAGTCAGAGAATGGAAAGAGAAGATAGACACGGAAATGTCGATGAGGTCTTCAGGGAAGGATTAAGTGAACTTAATGTTACCCCGCCGGCCGACATCTGGAAAACGGTAAGATCTGCTATTCCCGGGAGGAAGAAGGTAAGATACATCACCGCTTTCCGGCTGGCAGCCGCAACCCTACTGCTTTTTATTCTTACCGGTTCTCTATGGCTGATCTACCTGAACAAACCTTCCGACAGGGATCTGGCTGATCAGCCGGTTTTTTCAGTAAAAAATAATAAGACGTCCCGGCCTGTTGGCAGGGAGGAAAGTAATGTGGCCCCGCAGCAGCAGGCAGGCAGTATCACAGCTCAAAAGAAAGCCGCTGCCGTTCCTTCACAGAAGGTGGCTCAGGGAGGTGTCGCGGCTCAAACGCCAAACGTGCCGGAGAGAGGCAGTGCAGAGCGTGGCCCTGCACATACGAGATTGCAAAGAGCGATCGTTGTTGACCGGCTTCCCGGAGAGACCATTCCCACCGACGCCCTGATCCTTGTTACAGCAGAGACGCGTACGGGTACCATTGGCTATTCTGCGGCGATCCTCAACACGCCTCAGCCTGTCTCTTATACACATC
>WFRO01000400.1 GCA_015486475.1 Bacteroidales bacterium | reverse complement strand
CCACATGGATCTATCCTCCAACGACCACGTTGCTTCCTTTTTATCAGGGAGTGGTGGTCGCCCTCGATACACTCGGGAAGCTGGGCATACATGCTGAAGTGAAAGTGTTCGATACGGAAAAGGATATGTCGGTGGTCGACTCGATCATACGTTCCGGGGCTCTGGACAGCATGGACCTGATCCTGGGTCCGGTCTATCCTTCTACTCTTGCCCTGGTGGCTGAATATGGACGTGAAAAACATATACCGGTGGTTTCGCCTCTTTCCCGTAAGGAGGACTTTCTGCATTTCAATCCCTGGTCCTTCCAGTGCAAGCCTTCGAGAGACCTGGAACACCGGTATATTGCCTCTTTCCTGGCAGAAAACACCGATAAGAATCTGGTTATCATCCATTCGGACGATTCTGTCAACCAGCAGATCTTTGACCGGGTACGGGATTATATCAACGAAGCGTTGCAACCTTACATCCATCCTGAGGATGTGGTGATCAAAGAGGTGGTGGTACCGCCGGTGATCGCCCCCACGGATACCATGAACAACATCCGTCTTTCCCTGGACAAATACAAAGAGAACATGGTCTGGGTGCTTTCTGACGAGGAAGGTTTTGTCAGCGAGGTCGTATCACGCCTGCATACATACAAGGATGAGTATCCCGTAATGCTGGTAGGCAGCTCTACCTGGAGATATTTCAGGAATCTGGAACTGGAATTCTTTTTCCAGATGAACCTGCATCTTTTTACGATCCGCCAGCCTGATTACAACGGGGATATTGAGAAATACATCGTGAGATCTTTCAGGAGGCTGTACCATACCGATCCTGATGAAATGAGCTTTGCCTGGGACGGTTATGACGAGACGGTCTGGTTTCTGACGCTTCTGCAGCGTTATGGCACATCTTTCGAAGAATGTGCCGGTTATTATCACGCTCCCCTTTGCCTGGAGGATCTTGTGTTCCGCCGCACCGGCTGGTTCAGCGGTTTCATGAACACCTCGATGAAACTCCTGCAGTACAATCCCGATTTCACCGTCACGGAGATCCCATTTACCCTGGACAAGACACTGGGGCGATAGGCAGGGGCATAAAAAAAAAGGCCATCAACCTGACCTTTTTCTATAACTAACCAACTATTAACTAAACTATTTCTGACCTTTGTTACGGTAAGATCCCGGAAAGGTTACGTTTTGGTTATTTTTTTTTGAAAGAATCTGAAAGGATCAGATCCTGGTTTTGAATAAGGATGCAATATAAATTTTCACGTTAGCTGTTTCCGCAGCATGTCGATGAATCCTTTTACATCCTCTTCGGTGGTGTCCCAGGAGGTCATCCACCGTACTGCCGGTATGTTTTCATCAAAGAGATAGAAAAAATATTCTTCCTGCAGTGCCGGGATCTTTTCTTTGGGGAGGGTGGCAAAGACCCCGTTGGCCTCTACGGGGTGCAGTATCCTGATGGCAGGGATCGCAGCCGCTTCCTGTGCCAGCAGGGAGGCCATCCGGTTGGCATGACGGGCGTTTTTCAGCCACAGGTCATCTTCCAGCCAGGCCAGGAACTGGGCAGCGATGTACCGCATTTTTGAGGCCAGCTGCATGCCCTGCTTGCGGATGTACCGGAAATCTTTTGCCAGTGTCCCGTTAAGGATGACCACGGCCTCCCCATACATCATACCGTCCTTGGTACCTCCGAAAGAGAGGATATCCACCCCTGTACCGGTGATCATTTCCTTCAGTGTGATGCCAAGGGCTGCCACGGCATTGGCGATGCGTGCTCCGTCGACATGCAGGACCATGCCGTGGTCATGGGCCAGAGCGGCCAGCTCCCTGATCTCTTCCGGCGTATAGACCGTACCCCGCTCCGTCGTCTGGCTGATGGAGATAACCCGGGGTTGGGAATGATGCTCAAAACCAAAGCCGGTGAGCTCTTTGTCAATGAGTGCAGGCGTGATCTTCCCATGGACATGGCCGATGGGTATGACCTTACTGCCGGTGAACCTTTCGGGAGCCCCGCATTCATCTTCATGGATATGTGCCGTTTCGGCACATATCACAGAATGCCACGGGTGCATGGCACTGCCCAGCGCCATCACATTGGCCCCTGTGCCGGTGAGCACAAAAAACACTTCTGCCTTATCCCCGAACAGGGAAGCGATCCTCTCCGCAGCCTGTGGGGACCAGGGATCATCACCGTACCCTACCGCATGCCCGTTGTTGACCCGTTGCATTGCTTCCAGAACGGTCGGATGAACAGGGGCATTGTTATCACTGGCAAATCCTCTGGGATGTTTGTCGTAGGTCATGGGTATAATTTTTAGGTTTTTATTGGTTGATTTTATCTATTTTTTTTAATTTTATAGCAAGAAGACCGGTAAATTTTCACGTAAAAGTATTCATTTCGGATATAACTTCGCATTTCCGGAGGAGCGAAGGGAGTGTTTTAATCTTATACTTTTTGGTTATGGACAAGGAACAGATAAAAAAGGAGATCATACGGCTCTGTATGGAAAAACAGGAGCAGGTGGTGAACACGGCCCGTCAGGCAGTGGAGGAGGTGCAGGAGAGTGCCAATGAAGATGACCAGACCAGGGATCTCTATGATCCCTACCGTATACAGCTCCTGGGGAAAAGGGACCTGCTGGCCGCACAGTATGAAAAGGCCCTGCAGGAAAAGCAGGTGCTCGAGAAACTGGCCGGCATGAAAAGCCGGGATTATATAGATGTCGGTTCGGCAGTGGTGACCGACAAACAAAGGATGTTCGTTTCCATCGGCCTGGGCCGGTTCGAATGTTGCGGAGAGACGTGGTATGCGATCTCCCCGAAGGTCCCTCTTTTTGAAAAGATCCGGGGCCTGAAGAAAGGAGATACGTATGAATTTAACGGCCAGACGTTCAAAATAGAGGATGTGTTCTGATCTTTTCCGGGCTTGTGAAGCATTTTTATCGCTTACAGCATTTGTTTTTGAAAAAATTTATATATTAGCAGCCGATAATGAAAATTACAATACAGGCATATTGGTGGTTGTGGCAGTTCTCCGGGAGTGGGAGTGACCGGTATGTCCTGTAGATAAGACAGAAAATAATGCAGGGGCATGTTGGTTACAGCATGCCCTTTTTTTTTAGTACTAACTTTAAACCTTTTTAGCGATGACCAAAAGAGTAAAGATCTTGCTGGATGAGTCGGAGATGCCGCGTCAGTGGTACAATCTGGCAGCTGACCTGCCCAAACCTCCTCCGCCGCCCCTGGGACCTGACGGCAATCCGTTGTCCCCGGAACAGCTCTCGGCTGTTTTCCCGATGAACCTTATTGAACAGGAAATGACCACGCAGCGTTGGGTGGACATACCGCAGGAAGTGCTGGAGATGCTGGTGAGATGGAGACCGTCCCCCCTGCATCGTGCGGTTTACCTGGAGAAAGCCCTGGGGACCCCCGCGCGCATCTACTATAAGAACGAGAGCGTTTCGCCTGCCGGCAGCCATAAGCCCAACACGGCCGTGGCACAGGCTTATTATAATAAGGAGTTCGGGGTGAAGAAGATGACTACCGAGACCGGTGCCGGTCAGTGGGGGAGTGCCCTGGCTTTCGCCTGCTCACTGGTGGGCCTCGAAGCGAAAGTTTATATGGTACGCATCAGCTTTGATCAGAAACCTTTCAGGAAGATGATGATGCAGACCTGGGGGGCCACCTGTGTGGCCAGTCCCAGCATGGAGACACAGGCAGGACGATCGGTACTGGAAAGAGACCCCGACACCCCCGGCAGCCTTGGCATAGCCATCAGCGAAGCCGTGGAAGAGGCCGTCTCCGACAAGTCAGGCAAGACCAAGTACTCGCTCGGCAGTGTGCTCAACCATGTGCTGCTTCACCAGACCATCATCGGCCTGGAAACAAAAAAACAGTTGGAAAAAGCCAATGAGAAAAAGGTGGATGTGGTCATCGGCTGTGTGGGTGGCGGCAGTAATTTTGCAGGGCTTTCCTTTCCTTTCATGCTGGACAAGATCAACGGAGCGGACATTGATATCATTGCCGTGGAGCCGGCCTCATGTCCTACACTCACGCGGGCGCCCTACCATTATGACTTTGGGGACAATGCCGGTCTTACGCCTCTGCTGGCCATGCACACCCTGGGTCACGGTTTTATCCCGCCGCCGATACACGCCGGGGGACTGCGGTACCATGGTGTGGCTCCGCTGATCAGTCATGCGGTCAACCTTGGCCTGGCCAGGGCACAGGCTCTTCACCAGCTGGAATGCTACGAGGCAGCCATGCTCTTTGCCCGCACCGAGGGGATCATCCCCGCTCCCGAGACAAGCCATGCCATCGCCCAGACCATCCGCGAAGCCAAAAAGGCCAAAGAGGAAGGAAAAGAGAAGGTGATCGTCTTCAACCTGAGCGGCCACGGACTGATGGACCTTGTAGGATACGACAACTATATCCATGGCCGGCTGCATGACTACGCCCTGAGCGAGGAGGAACTGAAAAAGTATACGGATGATCTGAAACAGTTCCCCACCCCTCATATCGGCTGACATGGGCCTGTACCGGATCCTGTGGCGGAAGATATTTTTTCTTTCTGTGGCAGAACCCGGTATCAAGTGATCCTGTAAGAGTTTTTCCCGGTTTACGTACCGGGAAAAACTTTTTTTTTAACTTTACCTGTATAAAGTAATTCAATAACCATGGAACGAAAAGATGTCGACCTTTCCAGAGTGATGATCCTGACGGTCAACCCCCGTCCTGATTATACCAAGATCGCCGTATACCGCCTGGAGAAGATCATATTTCTGAAGATGATACGTCATCCTGCTGATGAGCTGGCCCGCTTTAAGGGGGTTCTGGAACAGGAAGAGTACCGGAGCCGGGAGATCCTGCATGCCCTGGAAGAAAATGAGATCAACTTTGAGGATATCATTATGGTGCTGGGCAGGGGAGGCCTGATACATCCTGTGAAATCGGGATTGTATGAAGTGAACGAAAGAATGAAGAAAGATCTGAAGAACTTCAATGAGCTGGTGGAGGATGTGGTCAATCTGGGAGGGCTCATTGCCGATAACCTGGCACAGCGTTTCCCGAATGCCAAAGCATATATCGCCGACCCCGTGGTGGTGGATGAATTTGACGAGATCGCCCGGGTCTCGGGTCATCCGTTGTTCGAGAGAAAATCCATATTCCATGCCCTCAACCAGAAATATGTTGCCCGCATGTACGCCCGTTCCATAGGAAGAAAATATGAAGAGCTGAACCTGATCGTGGTCAACCTGGGCGGGGGGATCACGGTGGGCATGCATCATCATGGCAAAGTGGAGGACGCCACTTACGGTTATGACGGTGATGGGCCTTTTTCTGCCATAGGCAGCGGATCGCTGCCGGTGGGGGATGTGATACGTACCGCATACAGTGGTAAATACTCCATGGAGGAGATGCTGGAAATGGTGCGGGGCAAAGGAGGAATGGTAGCCTATCTGGGTACCCAAAGCGGCTATGAGGCGGAGAAACTGGCCGAGGCCGGCGATCACCAGGCCCTCTTCATCTTCGAAGCCATGGCCTACCAGGTAGCCAAAGAGGTGGGGGCCATGTGTATGACCATCACGGAAGATGTGGATGCGATCCTGGTGACCGGTCCTATGGCCAACAGTAAATATCTTATGAAATTCCTCATGGAACGACTGCCCAAAGTGGCGGACGTACATATCTATCCCGGCGATGATGAGTTGGAAGGACTGGCTTATTACGCTTATCTTTATCTGAAGGGAGAGATAGATATTAAGGAATACAGACCCTGATGTCCATGAAGATACCTTTTATGTTCCGTAAACGCCAGAAGGGATCATTGCCGGCTCTGATCGTGGCGATAGTGCTTCTGCAGGTCTTTCCGGGCAGCCTGTCATTACAGGGGGTCACTCCTGCCCGTGCCGGCATCCCTGGCTGCTATGATCTCCGGAGCCCGTTTGTTAATTCATTACATATCCTGCAGGATACATCGGATGCGATCTATATCCGCATTTACCGCGATTCGGTGAAGAGTGCCGAAGGTGCTTATTTGCCGGTGGAGGCCAGGGTGGTGAAAGAACAGATCATTTCGGTTTTTGTCGGAGGACAGGAAGTCATTCCTGACGATTATGAAATGTATGTGCCGGCCCTTGAAGATATCCTGAAACAGGAGAGGGAATTGAAAAAGGAACTTTCGAACATAGAGGCGGAGATAAAAAGTCTGCAAAATGAGAAGGATTCGCTGGAAAAAGTACCCTTTACAGTGGACAGTCTCATCTTCTATCCCCGGGAGGATCTGCAGGAACAGGTGATGGCTGTAGTCACCGGACGTGCTGAGGAAACAGCTCCTCCGGAGGATACGCTTCCGCAGATACCACTGCCCCCGGACGGAGACAGGATCAATGAGCTGATGGACAAGGTTACACAGCTCAAAGCCCAAAGGGACGGCCTCACCGGGCAGATCAGCAATGAGATCCGGACCCTGGAGGCCAGAAGCTCGGAGATAATGGACCGGTTGAATGTTTTGGCAGATAACTTTACATTAGAAAAAAGGACCCCGGCAGATCAGCAGGAAAAGAAAAAAAAGAAATGGTTCGGGAAAAAAAGAAAAAAGAAAAGGTAAATAGTTCATGATATCCAGAGGACATTATACACATGCAGGCGTTGTCGAAGGGGGACGTTTGAATATTTTTTTTATCTTTCATCTGTCTAAAAAGGAGAGAGGATGAGGAAAAGTGTGAAGGTCCTGCTGTATCTGCTGATCATCTTGTTGCTGGTATTCGTTCTTCCCGGCATTTTTACAGGGAAAATACATTTCAATACGAAAACAGAGATCCAAAAACCGCTCAGTTCTGTTTTTGTGACCATCGGTGATCCCGCCCGTCTGGCACACTGGATGACCGGTTTTGAAAAGATCGAACACCTGAAAGGAATGCCTTTCTGTGAAGGCAGTTCTTACCGTCTCACCATGAACCTGAACGGTAAAAGGTTTAAAATCATTGAAGAGATCGAGAAGATCACCTGGAAAAAACATCTGGTGGTAAAAATGAGATCGGAAAATTCGGATATGCTGGCCGACCTTTATTTTTTCTACCTGGATGGCCGGACCGTCATCGAAGGGAGCTACACCATTGAACCGAACACTTTTGGAATGAGGATCCTTCTGCCCTGGCTGAAACCGGTGATCCGGCACAAAGTGGAGGCACAGCTTGATCAGTTCAGGGAAATGATAGAACAAGCTCAAAACAACCCCTAAAACCTGTTTTATATGGCACAGATCGTTGTACTGGGAGCCGGCGTCTCCGGCCATACCGCTGCAGCTTTCATCCGCAAAAAACTCAGTAAGGAACATACTGTAGTGGTGGTAAGTCCCAACAGTAAGTACCAGTGGGTTCCCTCCAATATCTGGATCGGCGTGGGGAAGATGAAGCCTTCCCAGGTGACTTTTGAACTACGCAAGGTATACCGTCGCTGGAAGATCGATTTCCGGCAGGCCCTCACCGAGTCGATCCATCCCGAAGGGGACGGACAAAATGAGAAACCTTTCGTCAGGATACGCTATACGGATCCTGACAGGAAAGATCAGGTAGAGGATGTTCCTTATGATTATCTGGTAAATGCCACAGGGCCGAGCCTGAACTTTGCCGCTACCGAAGGGCTGGATCCTGAAAAACGCACCGTATCTGTTTGTACGTATCAGCATGCCGGGCATGCCTGGGAGAAACTGCAGGAGACCCTCCAAAAAATGGAGAAAGGGGAGAAGCAGAAGATCGTTATCGGTATGGGGCATCCCATGGCCACCTGTCAGGGTGCTGCCTTTGAGTATACTCTGAACGTAGCCTGGGAGATCAAAAGCAGGGGACTGGCCAACAAGGCAGATATCACCTGGATCACCAATGAATATGAGCTGGGTGATTTCGGTATGGGAGGCGCTTTCATCAAAAGAGGAGGGTATGTCACCCCCACCAAGGTGTTCACCGAATCGATCCTGGCAGAGTATGAGATCAGGTGGATCAAACGGGCCGGTGTGAAAAAGGTCGATGATCATAAGATCTGGTATGAAAACCTGGAAGGCGAGGAGCATACCCTGGAATATGACTTTGCCATGCTCATCCCCGCCTTTGCCGGCGCCGGCATGAAAGCATTTGGTAAAGGGGGAGAGGATATCACTGAAAAGGTGTTCGCTCCCAACGGCCTGATGAAAGTGGATGCCGACTATACCAAAAAACCTTTCGAAGAATGGAGCGCCAATGACTGGCCGGAGATATACCAGTCGCCGGTGTATGAGAATATCTTCGCCCCGGGCATCGCTTTTGCCCCGCCTCATTCCATCTCCAAGCCCATGACCAGCAAAAACGGGACCCCCATTTTTCCGGCGCCCCCCAGAACGGGAATGCCTTCGGGAGTCATGGGCAAAGTGGTGGCCCTGAACATTGTGGACCTGGTGAAGAATAAAAAGGGAAAATTCAGACACCACGCCTCCATGGCCCGTATGGGTGCCGCCTGTATCGTATCAGCCGGCTTTGGACTGCTGAAAGGCATGGCAGCTACCATGACCGTTTTCCCGGTGGTGCCCGACTGGGAAAAGTATCCGGAATTTGGCAGGGATATCAGCTATACGGTGGGAGAGGTAGGCCTGGCAGGTCACTGGATAAAACTTTTCCTGCATTATATGTTCCTGCACAAAGCCAAGGGTTATCCTTTCTGGTGGCTGCTGCCTGAATGATGTGAAACAAAAAATCCACAGCTATGAGTTACAATAAGATCAAAGTCTATTACGACGAGGCTTATCCGCCCCTGCCGACAAAATTCACAAGGTTTAAAAGAAGATGTGTCCTGCTGCAGATCGTCCGGTTCATTGTCCTGAACCTTAAGATCATGCGTATTGTGGTTGGCGGGCATTCCTGATGGGGTTATAAAATAAAATGCCCCCGCTTTGCAGGGGCATTTTCTCCACTAACCCTAACACTGTCATTATACGGTAAGTGATGTTAAACCATACAACCAGAGAGGACTACTTACCGCAAAAAAATTGGTAACATCAAGAGTAATTAACGTATACCAAATGTCAAACCTTACTTTTTAGATGTGGTAAGTGCCTGAATGGTTGCGTGGGTTGTGAAATTATTTTTTCACCTTTTCTGTAATGTATTTGTGAATGCCTGCAGCGGCCCTGCGTCCATCGCCCATAGCGAGGATCACGGTGGCACCTCCCCGGACGATATCCCCTCCGGCGAAGATGTCCGGTATGGAAGACTGCATGGTCTCCTTGTCCACAATAATGGTTCCCCAGCGTGACATCTCAAGGCCGGGGACTGCATGAGGGATCAACGGGTTGGGGGAGACCCCGATGGCCACGACCACCACATCCACCTCTATCTCAAACTCCGATCCTTCAATGGGTATCGGTCTTCTGCGGCCCGAAGCATCCGGTTCGCCCAGCTCCATTTTCTGAACCACCATTTTCGTTACGCGTCCTTTCTCGTCAGCTTCATAGGAAACCGGATTGTGCAGGGTCATGAACTCAATGCCTTCTTCCTTGGCATGTTTCACCTCTTCCATACGGGCAGGCATTTCTGCTTCGGAACGGCGGTAGATCAGGATCGCCCTTTTGGCGCCCATCCTTTTGGCAGTCCTCACCGAGTCCATGGCCGTATTACCACCTCCGATGATAGCGACGGTTTTCCCGTCATGCACCGGCGTGTCATAATCGGGATCGGTGGCATGCATCAGGTTGATGCGGGTCAGATATTCGTTGGAAGAATAGATCCCCACACTGTTCTCTCCCGGGATGTTCATGAAACGGGGCAGGCCGGCGCCACTTCCTACGAAAAAGGCCGTATAACCCTGCTCACGCAGCATATCCAGGGAGGCAGTTTTGCCAACGATGAAGTTGGTGTGAAACTTCACGCCCATCTTCCTGAGGTTCTCGATCTCCACATCCACGATCTCATTGGGCAGCCTGTACTCGGGGATACCATATTTCAGCACGCCCCCAACATCGTGAAGGGCTTCGAAGACCGTAACGTCATATCCCATTTTGATCAGGTCACCACATGCAGCCAGTCCGGCCGGACCGGAGCCGATGACAGCGACCTTGGTGTTGTTGTGCTCTGCGATCTCAGGTACGGATATTTTCCCGCTGTTGCGTTCATAGTCGGCAGCGAACCGCTCCAGGTTACCGATGGCGATGGGGGTCTTTTTCAGTTTGACCGTATAGAAACAGCTGTTCTCACACTGCACCTCCTGCGGGCATACCCTTCCACATACCGCCGGCAGCGCATTGGTCTCTTTCAACACTTTGGCAGCGCCCAGGAAATCATGCGCTTCGATCTTCTTGATGAATTTAGGGATGTTAATGTTTACCGGGCACCCTGATATACAGGTGGGATCGGGACAGTCGAGGCAACGGTGTGCCTCGGTAATGGCCATCTCTTCGGTGAGCCCCAGGTTGACCTCCAGGTAATTATGACTTCTTTCCACAGGGTCCTGTTCCGGCATATGAACCCGCTCGATGGAGGTCCGCTCTTTGGCTTTCATCGACTTGCGGAGTTCGTCCCGCCACGGCTGACTCCGTTCTTCTTTCAGGTATTCTGCTATATTTTCCATTTTAACTTACGGTTTTAAGGTAGCGCTCATAAGCTTCCGTTTCCTGTTCTTTGAACGCTCCCAGGCGTTGCATCATTTCATCAAAATCGACTTCGTGTGCATCGAACTCAGGACCATCAATACATACAAACCTGGTCTTGCCGCCAACGGATACACGGCAGGCGCCACACATTCCCGTACCATCCACCATGATGGTGTTAAGGCTGGCGTAGGTCTTGATATTGTATTTTTTTGTGGTGAGGGCAGCGAACTTCATCATGATGGCCGGTCCGATGACCACGGAAAGATCCACTTTTTCCCGGGTGATCACCTCCTCCATGCCCTGGGTGACGAGTCCTTTTTTTCCGTAGGAGCCGTCGTCGGTCATAACAATCAGCTCATCCGAGAACTCACGCATCTCTTTCTCCAGGATGATCAGGTCTTTGCTGCGGGCAGCCAGGACCGTAATGACCCGGTTGCCGGCGTTTTTAAACCCTTCGACGATGGGCAGCAGAGGAGCCACTCCCACACCGCCACCGGCACAGAGTACCGTGCCCACTTTTTCAATGTGTGTGGGCTTACCCAGAGGACCTGCGATGTCCAGGATGCTGTCCCCTTCATTCATGTTCAGCATTTTTGCGGTGGTAACCCCCACACGCTGGACTACCAGTGTGATGGTCCCTTTTTCCGTGTCGGCAGATGCAATGGTCAGCGGTATACGTTCTCCTTTTTTATCAAGCCGGAGGATGATGAAATTGCCGGGCTTGCGCGCTATGGCGATCTCAGGAGCCTCCACCACGAACCTGCATACATTTTCCGAGAATAGTTCTTTCTCAATGATCTTATTCATTCCTGTATTATGTTAAAGTTGTACAGAACCTCAAATTTCAGCTGGCAAAAATAGAAAAATATTTCTCTCATACCCCGAAATAAATATTTTTATTTGCCGGGAGACAGAAAGGGAAGAATGCCTGTAAGTAAAAGAGAGAAAATTAATTAGTGTGTGTCCGGAGAGAGGATATGTTAACAAACATATTCTCAGAAGACATAACCCAGCTGGAAATACCCTGTCACACCTTTTCGTTCAGGGGACCAGGAGATGGTGCCTTTCAGGGGGCCGATCTTAGTGAGGATACCGCCGGTGGCACCAATACCGGAAATAAAATTAAAATCACGGAACAGGTCCTCCATATTGTCCGTCCGGGTACCGAAGTTGCCATTGAGGCTGACAAACAAATTCTTATAAATGTTATACTGGATATCAAGATGATAGAAGACAAGTGCTTCGGCACTTGCTTCGAGGAATTTGTATCCGGTATAGGGTGTGTTCCCGAAGATGGTGGGCTGGGTCTGTCCTCCCAGCCAGAAATTATACTGATAGGGAATGGTGTCGCCTGAGACCACACCGCCGAAGAGTTGATGGACCAACGAGACTTTATGCCCGAGGGGGTGGACTACCTGGTAATCCACACTCATATAACCTACCGGGTGATACTTCGGATTACTCAAATATTTGATATTGGTATGCAGTACAGAGCCATGGGTCGGAAATACCGGTCTGTTCCTGGAATCATAATAAACCTTAACATATCCTCCGTAAAAATTGTCCCGGATGCTGCCGAAATGGATCTCCGATATCTTCGAGGAGAGAGAAGTGTGGTTCATCTCTCCCCCTGCCTGCAGGAGCCACCTGTTGGCAAAACGGGACTGGAGAAAAATCCTTATATAGTTTACGAAGTAACTGTATGCGACAGTGCGGTTACGTTCTTCATCGTAATTATAGGCTTCCAGGACATGTGTCTGCAACTGAATGCCCGGAGCCGGTTTGCGTCCTTTATCAAAGAAGTAATAAATGTCGGCTCCCGGGTTTTTTCCGATATGGACCGTGGCAGAAAACTTGGTTCCTTTGATCAGGGCATTGAGGAAGGTGGCGTTCAGGGAGATGGCAGTCTTGAAATCACTGTCATAGTACAATCCTACGTTCAGCTCACCTCCCTGCTTTTCACGGATGCGGAAATTGACCCGTACACCGTCACCGTCCGGCTGCAGGTCAAAAACCACCTTGTCAAAATAATTCGTTGCATAAAGATTTTCTGCCGATTGCCGGATCTCTTCGGGAGTGACCCACTCCAGGGCATTGAAGGTGATGGATCCCCGGATCAGATTGGGAGGGATCTTATCCAACCCGATAAGACGAATGCTTTTAATGAAAAGAGAGTCGTGCTTCGGCCGCCTGGGCTGCACAAAATACCTGCCGAGGTTGTGGAGCGAGTCGGCCAGGTGCCGGATCTGTGGCAGGGCCTCCCGGGCTGCGATCTCCCCGTATTTAATGAGGGAATCGGCTTTGTTGAAACTGGAGACGCCCAGTCCGTGCAGGTCGGGATTGATGTAGATATTCACTTTTTTCAGGTTCTCCTGGCGCACGATGGTGGAGTAATAAAATACGGCATCTTCCATCACGGAGAGCATGTCTTTCTTTTTATTTTCACCGGGATTTTTGGAATGTCCCACATCCACGCCGATGATGATATCCGCTCCCAGATCGATGACATGCTGTACGGGGAAGTTGTCCACCAGACCCCCGTCCACATAACGTGTTCCGTTGATAACCATCGGTTCAAAAGCCGTGGGGATGGACATGCTGGCACGCATGGCATCGGAAAGATCCCCTCCGTGAAAGACTTTTTCCTTGTTGTGATCAATATCCAGGGAAACACACAGATAGGGCACGGGTAATTTATTGAAATCATTGATGTTATATACCGGTGCATTGATGGCATGGAACAGGTTTTCAACATGTTGTCCGCTGATGATGCCTTCCGGCAAATGGACGCCTTTTTTTGTCAGGGGCAGTGACAGGATAAACTCATCCCTTTCTTTTTTCTCCGTGATGGAAAGATCCTCCCTGCGGATGTCATCCGAGAGGATATAATTCCAGTCCTGTTTTTTTACGATGGCAATGATGCTGTCCACCGGCATCCCTGCAGCCAGGAATCCGCCCACGATCGATCCCATGCTGGTGCCCCCTATAAAGTCGATAGGAATGCCTTCTTCCACCAAAACCTTGACCACGCCAAGGTGTGCAAATCCTTTGGCGCCCCCGCCGCTCAGGACAAGCCCTACCCGTGGCTTTGTTTGACTATCCTGCGCATAGAGTGAAAAAGAGAGAAGCAACAACAACATAATTGTTACTGGGAGAACTAATGATTTCCTGGTAAAATACATACGGACCGGACTTAAGTGGTAAGAATGTAAGGATAAAAATAAGAAAACATTTATAAAAATAAGAGGCCGTTTTTCAAAAATACATTATTCCGGGCAAAAGAGGTAGTTTTATATGATCAAAAAACAATAAACCATGCATACCCAAAGAGATTTCCGGAAGCCCGGGCAGATCCATGAAGATGCGCTTGTTCCCGGACCGGATTATGTAAAAATGTTGCATTGCCCGGCATTGGATGAAACCGGAACAGTACATTATTATAACTATATTATCCTGAATAATTTTGCCTATTACGGGTTATCTGTTAATTTTCGCAGATCATTAAAAGGTTAGAATGATCATGAGAAAATTAGTTTTTTTGATCCTTATAATAAATGCTTTTTTGTATGTGGGTTGTACAGAAAAAAAAGCGCCATCCAACATAATTTTTCTCCTTACGGATGATCAGCGGTGGGATGCGATGGGTTGTGCCGGCAACCCTTATATTGTAACACCCAACATGGACCAACTGGCCAGGGAGGGTGTGATGTTCACAAAAGCTTATGTGACAACACCCATTTGTGCTATCAGCCGGGCCAGCATATTGAGCGGGCAATATGCATGGCGTCACGGGATAGAAGATTTTTCCACTCATTTTACGGATAGTGCTTATCAGTTTACCTATCCCATGCTTTTGAAAAAGGCAGGATATCACATTGGATTTATCGGAAAGTATGGTGTCGGAAAAGAAGAAGATTTCCCTGTAAAAGAATATGATTACTGGAGATGCTTTCCCGGTCAGGGATATTATTGGCACAAGGATAGTTTAGGCAGGGATATTCACCTGACCCAAATAATAGGAAGACAAGCTTTGGAATTTCTGAACGAATATGGTAACAAGGGGCCTTTCTGCTTGTCGGTAAGTTTTAAAGCTCCTCATTCCCAGGATGGTGATCCTCGTCAGTTTTTGTATGATTCTGCTTATGAAGACTTGTACAGAAACCTGTTGTTCCCTATGTCTGCAACAGCGGATTCTTTTTATTGGTACACCTTTCCTGAGTCTTTCCGTGAGAATAACGAGGGGAGGATACGGTGGAAGATACGTTTTGAGACCCCGGAGAAATACCAGACATCATTGGCCGGATATTACCGTCTGATCTATGGGGTTGATGTACAGATCGCGAAGATCAGGAGTTATCTGAAGGACCACCACCTGGATAAAAATACAGTGATCCTGCTGATGGGAGATAACGGATTCTATCTTGGAGAGCATGGTCTTGCCGGCAAGTGGTATGGGCATGAGGAATCTCTCCGGGTGCCATTGATCATTTATGATCCTGCGTTGCAGAATGACAGGAGAAAGGCCAAACGGAACGAGTATGTTTTAAATATAGATATTGCTCCAACAATTCTGGATTATGCAGAGGTGGAAATTCCGGCAGCCATGCAGGGAAAGAGTATTAAAAAACTGATATATGGACAAACGGGATCCTGGAGGAACGAGTTTATGATCGAGCACCGGTTCAAATATAAAACCATTCCGAGATCTGAAGGGGTTGTAAATAAAGAATGGAGATATGTTCATTTTCTCGACCGGGACACCACTTATGAATGGCTTTATGACGTGAAAAATGATCCTTTTGAAATCAATAACCTGGCAAAAGACCCCTCCCGCCAGGAGATGAAGAATGAATTAAGGAAACGTCTTCAGCAAATGAAACGGGAGTATAAATAAGTTTGAGAGAAGGCAGAGATGCTTTTTTTACGAGAGAATCGTTTTTACAGAGATGTGATTTAAAGAATTATTTGTAATGCAACCCATGGTATTGTCTCAAACAGATAATGTTTCCGGATCAGTTCATTGCTCTAAAACAATCCATACAAAGCATAATCCTCTGTATTGCAGTAAAGAGAGGAATAAAAGCTGTATCCTACACGGTTAGTATCGATCTTTCTTTCCAGGTGTAATACCGGTTCTCCCGGATCTATTTGCAGATAACCGGCGATCTCCGGGGTGGCCGGGATGGCCCAGAGACGTTGTTCCCCACCGGTCACCTCAATGCGGTAATGACGGCGCAAAGTGTCGAAAAGGGATTTGTTCTCAAAAGAGCGGGTGGTGAAACGGGGCAGATTGATGTTGGGAAGATAGGAGATATCGTAGAACAGGGGTTTACCGTTGACCAGCCGCAGCCGCTCCATGTAGATGCATCCCGACTCGATGTATGGATCCGGCAGGGGGAAAAAGAAATTATCCTCCCACCGTCTCACCTCAGGCCCGCTGATGATCCGCGTTTCCAGGTTGCGGTTGCCCAGGGCGGAGGTCGTTCCCGCAACCGACAGAATGCCTATGCCGGTCGGCAGGGCATGCACGATGCTCCCCTTGCCCTTCTGTTTTTTGATCAGTCCTTCCCTCACCAACTCATCCAGGGCATGCCGTACCGTGGGGCGCGTCAGACCATACACCGTGCACAGTTCATTCTCCGAAGGCAGAAGATCTCCCTCATGGTAAACCCCGTTGAGAATATGACTGCGCAGTACTTCATACAACTTCCTGTACTGGGGCAGTCCGGGATCCGCATCCTGATATTTTTCGTTATCATCCATAACCGCAGGGCAAAGATAGAAATTATTTTATTAATATATTAAAAGTTGTTTAATCATGTATAGAGATCATGTTCTGATCATTTTGTTGTTTAACAAATGTTGTAAATTGTAACACAAGATGTTATGAATTTATATTGAAATTTCACGCTTTTAACTTGTAATTACAAGTTGTTGTATTTATATTTGCATCATCAAAACAGAATATCATGGCTGAATCTGTTATTATGCCCCGTCAGGGCCAGAGCGTAGAGACCTGTATCATCACCAAATGGTATAAAGAAATAGGCGATCCGGTAGAGGAGGGGGACCTGCTCTTTTCGTATGAGACCGACAAGGCGGCTTTCGATGAGGAAGCAAAGATCTCCGGGATCCTGCTCGACCGTTTTTTTGAGGAAGGAGATGAAGTGCCGGTGCTGGAGACCGTCGCTGTGATCGGCAGGGAGGGAGAACCGGTGGAGGAATTCAAAAAGACCGTTCCTGAAAAAGTGCAGGAGGAAAAGGAACCTGAAGCAGAACATGTTACCGGAGAGCAGGAAGAAGTACCTGCGACTCAACCCCCCAAACCTCAAACCTCGAACCTTCAAACCACCATCTCTCCCCGTGCCAAAAAGCTGGCCGAACAGAAGGGAGTGGATTATATGAAAATAAAGGGAACGGGTCCCGGCGGCAGGATCATCGAGCGGGATATCCTGAAGATGCTGGAGGAACAGCCGTTTGTCACGCCGCTGGCCCGTGAAAAAATGAAAAAGGAGGATCTGGCCATCCCGCCGGAGAAAGCACGGCCGCATGCCCGTGTGACCTCGGCCGATCTGGTGGAAGCGTCTGCTGTGGCCGGCGGAGCGGATGGCTTCACGGAGGTGCCGCTGACACGTCTGCGCAAATTGATCGCTGACGGCATGTACCGCTCCCTGCATGAGTCGGCGCAGCTCACACACCACATCAGTGCCGACGCCCGGAAGCTGCTGGCCCTGCGAAAGAAAATAAAACCCCTGGCCGAAGAGGGCCGCCTGCCCAATATCACCCTCAACGACATGGTCAGCTATACCCTGATCCGGGCGCTGCTGCAACATCCCGGCATCAATGGTCATTTCCTGGGTGACAGGGTGCGCCTCTACAACAAGGTCCACCTGGGATTTGCCGTGGACACGGAAAGAGGACTCCTCGTGCCGGTGGTGCGCGATGCCAGCCTGCTCACCCTCGAAGGACTGAGCGTGCGCATGAAAGAACTGGCCACAGCCTGCCAGGCAGGCAGTATCAATCCCGACCTGTTGGCTGCCGACCAGGCATCTTTTACCCTCACCAACCTGGGAGCCTTCGGGATAGAATATTTCACCCCCGTACTCAACCTGCCCCAGATCGGTATCCTGGGGGTGAACACCATCACCCCGCGGCCGGCACAGCTGGAAGACGGCACCTTCGGATTCATCCCGAAGATCGGCCTCTCCCTTACCTATGACCACCGCGCTATTGACGGTGCCCCCGCCTCCCGCTTCCTCCAGACGCTGGTGCAGGAGATAGAAAATTTTGATCCTCAGGTAGAAGGAATTAATTCATAAATATTTTGTAGAGACAAGGCCCTTGTCTCTACAAAATTCTTAACATTATTTATTATGCCGAAACAACTTTTCATCGATCCGCTCAAGGTAAGAAAACCAGGAAAGATCACCTTCGGGGAGATCCCCGTCAACCAGTATCAGAAGACGCTCGCTGACGAGAAAGAGAACTATTCGAAAGAGGACCTGCTGGAGATCTACCGCGATATGGTCATCATCCGGGAGTTTGAGACCATGCTCAACAAGATCAAGACCACCAATGAGTATGAAGGCATTTCCTACAACCATCCCGGTCCGGCTCATCTGTCAATAGGGCAGGAGGCGGCGGCAGTGGGGATGGCATGGCTGCTCGACCCGCATGATTACATCTTCGGCTCGCACCGCAGCCATGGCGAGATCCTGGCCAAAGGGATGTCGGCCATCCGCAAGTTGCAGGAAAATGAACTGCTCGACACCATGCAAAACTACATGGACGGGGTCACACTAAAGGTTGTGGAAAAAGATGAGCATGCCGGCACCCGGGAGCTGGCCCTCGATTTCCTGCTCTACGGCACGCTCTCGGAGATCTTTGCCAAAAAGACCGGATTCAACAAGGGACTGGGCGGCTCCATGCATGCTTTCTTCCCGCCTTTCGGCATCTATCCCAACAATGCCATCGTGGGAGGATCGGGAGATATCGGCGTGGGCGCAGCGCTCTATAAAAAGGTGAACCGCAAACCGGGCATCGTGGTGGTGAACATCGGAGATGCCTCCATGGGCTGCGGTCCCGTGTGGGAAGGCATCAGCTTTGCCACCATGGATCAGTTCAAAACCCTGTGGGATGAGCCTTACCGGGGCGGTCTGCCACTGATCTTCAACTTCATGAACAACCAGTACGGTATGGGCGGCCAGACCGCCGGAGAGACTATGGGATATGGTATCCTGGCACGCGTGGGTGCCGGCGTCAATCCCGAGATGATGCATGCCGAAAGGATCGACGGCTACAACCCCCTGGCCGTGATCGATGCTTTCCGGAGGAAGAAGAAGATCCTCGAAGAGAAAAAAGGCCCGGTCCTCCTCGACACCCTTACCTATCGCTACAGCGGCCACTCCCCCTCGGATGCTTCCACCTACCGTACCAAAGAGGAACTGGAAGCCTGGATGGAACAGGACTCGTTGAAGTTTTTCGAAAGGGAGCTGGTAAAAAACAACATCACCACAGAGCGTGAGATCGAAGCCCTTCGCAAAGGGGTGATCGAACGGCTGGTGAAGGTCCTGAAATGGGCCGTGGACGATCAGATATCCCCCCGTATGGACCTGGTGAGCCATCCCGACGAGATAGGCGACCTGATGTTCTCCAACGGCTCGGTGGACAAGATGGAAGACCGTGAGCCGGAGGTGCTCCTGCCGCTGGAGGAAAACCCCCGTGTGCAGCAGTTGAAAAGAAAAGAGCGTTTCGGTCTGGATAAGAACGGCAAGCCTTTCTCGAAGGTAAAGACCTTCCAGTTGCGTGACGGTATCTTCGAGGCGATCCTCGACCGTTTTTATAAGGATCCCACACTGGTGGCCTATGGTGAGGAGAACCGCGACTGGGGCGGCGCTTTTGCCGTGTACCGGGGTCTTACTGAAT